>JBAULJ010000168.1:0-3832 GCA_049578125.1 Halobacteriota archaeon | reverse complement strand
ACTTCGTACCTTTGCCCAGCAGATCCGTCAGCACGGGCATCATGTCACGCCCGCAAATCCGATTCATGCCTCCACCGGCGGCAATATACTCGCTAAATGCGTTGGTCTGATCAGCTCGAACCCCTTTTCCGTGTATGAGGAACGGAACAGGGTCACCAGAGTGCTCCCTCAGGCTCACAGGAGTCGTGTGATCTGCCGTAATTACGACAAGCGTCGATTCATCGATGGCCAAATTTGATAGCGCCGAATCCACTCGCGTCAGAAAGCGCGTTTTCGCATTGAAATCGCCGTCGTGACCGGCTTCATCCGCGCCTTTTATGTTGAGGAGCACAAACGCGTGTTGTTTCAGTGCCTTGTTGACGTTCTTTACTTTCTCTTCGATATTTGAGTCAACGTGTCCTGTCGCACCTTTAGTCGGAATGTATCTCATCCCGGTCAGCTTGCCTATCCCGATCACTAATGCTGTCGCTGCGATCACTGCGGCATTCAGTCCCGTCCGTCGTTCAAACGGGACAAGATGCGGAACCGAGCCCACCCCACGAAGCAGCACTGCGTTCGCCGGAAGCTGATTCGCAAGCGTACGCTCTCTGTTTACCGGATGATCGCCTAGAATTGAACACACCTGACGCGTAAAATCATTGACGATGTTTGCAGTTCTGCGTGATGAGGCGCTATTGGCCTTCGGCTTCGAATGCAACATCGCTCCTATGTGCTGGGGATCGGTTTGAGTTATGCTTGGACTGAGGTCTGCTCCTCGCAGCACAAGAACCG
This sequence comes from Halobacteriota archaeon, assembly GCA_049578125.1. GTDB lineage: Archaea > Halobacteriota > Bog-38 > Methanoflorentales > Methanoflorentaceae > Methanoflorens. Next base: position 3,061 of record JBAULJ010000168.1, on the reverse strand, counting down.
CTCTATGCCCCGCAGACTCTTTGAACAAGAACTCACAATCGAGGTGAAGTTTCTCCCTAATCGCGTCAGATAACTCGTGAGTGTCGTCAATACGACCAGCGCGCCGGTCGATGACCACGCCGTCTTTGACCGTGGCAAAGTTGCCGCGAAACGCGATGTCGCCTGGTCGCACGTCAATACCAACGCCGGCTGCTTCGAATGGCCCGCGCCCTGTGTACACCTTTTTTAGTGCATAACCTAACAGCGATAGATGAGCTGTGTCAGAGCCAGGGGGCGTCCCTGGCGCTATGACGTCCATTATTCCCAAAATTCCTTCTTGCGATAATCGATCGAGGAAAGGAATATTGGCGGCCATCAGCGGCGTCGCTGCGTCAACGGTTGGACGGTCAGCCGCACCATCGAGCACGACAAACAGAATCTTCTTGGCTACGCACATGTCGCAAAAATTCGCTGCCAAGTATCTAAAAACGGTGTGTTTATGGTTCCGCCAATATCTTTGTCTTACTGATTTCGACGCGGCGCAGCGGGTAAATAACCTTGGATTTTTTATAAATGTCACTCGCAAGCTTTCCGAGAACGACTTCGTGGATGAATTGCTCATAATGCAGCTCATTTCCACGTTCACGTATGATGCCGTTCATGATATCCCGGATCGCTTTGATTTGAGAAGACCCAGCGCGTTTTATGGTCAGAGATATCGGCTTAAGGTGAATTTTGTAGCCGTCTTTTGTCGTAACGACAATGTTTGATTCTACGAGACTCGTTCGCCGTTTCACCAAGCTTCTTAAGTAATCGCGCGTAAGCTCGTGTCCTGTGAATTTGGTGTGTGCAGAATCGCCACTGACCTCGTTGACCTTGAAATGCATTTTCACGTTCTGCTTGCCGAGGTCGTTCGTCAGTTCACCGAGAGTTGTATCTATAATCCTGCCGACCAATTTGGAAGGATCGTCAGTAGGAGTAGTCCCTATGGTCGCGCTACCGAAGATCTCGGGGGTCGTTACGTCGTACCATTTCTTTGCTTTCCAGCCTTCAGCTTTTTTCCTTATCTGTCTTCTCGCCATCAAAAAACTCCTTTTACAAGCCTAAAAGACACTCAACACCTTTAAATGCGTTCTGAGTCAGCGCACGTTGCGATTCTGCTTTGAAAACTTACACGTATATAAATAATCATACCATATAACACTTTTTCACAGGAACTTAATCCCCTCGGGCAGCTTCGCAATAAGCTTTGCGAATTTCGGAGGCCAGAATTCAATATCTAAACCTTTCTGTGCAAAAAAGGCGGCAGCCCACCTTTCCAATCCTATACCTGAGCACCCTGACCACAATTCTCCTTTTTGAGTTTTTACGTTAAAACCGCGGGGATACTTATCACCGTTTACGCTTACATTTTGAAACTCAAGCCATTCGCTCTCTGTTCGTTCACCGCGATACGGCAGATACGCCTCGTAGTCTACGGTGCCGACCGAACGATCACTGGAAGTGTCGATTAGCCCTTCTTGAGCCATAAACCAGGGTGTAACGCGTGCTATTCTCCATTCGAGATCTAAGATGTCGTTGAAAATGTGCGCGTAGCGCTTTTCAAGTTCCTGGGCTTCTTTGTTGACTTGATCGGGGTCGCCGACCCAGACGATTTCAATTCGGTGAAACTCGTCAACTCGTTCTATACCGTGTATACCACCGCTTTCGTAGCGATGTGACGTGCCCGATCGATCGAACACTTTCACCGGAAGCGACTGCGAAGAGATCGTCTCGCCTTGCATAAACGGCCAAAACGAGGGGCATTGCGCATAGCACATCCCGCCAAGAGGGTCATCGATCTTTTGCCTGATCAGCTCTAAGGGAATCTCGTTAGTCACTTTGTAATAGTCGGTCACCTCTTCCCAGTATTCCGGATCGCGCGTTTTTGGACTGGAAACGTAGTAGATTTCTGGATAGACACCGCGTGCGTGCCCTGACCGTTTCCAGACGTCCCACGGGACCATTTTAGGAAATATCATCTCTGAATAGCAGAGCCTTTCTAGTATCTCCTTCTCGATGATTCTCTGAAACGTGCTGAAGACCTTCGTGACTTGAGGGCCGAAAATCCATTGTCCGCGACTCACTCCGTGCTTAATCCATCGGCGCCCGTTTAATTCCTCAGTCGGATCGCGGCGAAAGTGGACCTTTTTTTGCGGGCTTTCCCAGACCAGCTCCCAATTCTCAAGCTTTGTTCCGTACAGTCGTTGTTTGATCTTCTCCTCGACAAGATTCACGATTCGGTCTGGAATCTTCTTCTCGACGTCTTGTTCGCTAACCGCAAGCTGCAGCGTAAGCAGTTTTTCGTCGTACGATACCTGCTTCACAAACGGGAGTCTGACCTGCACTGGTGTTTCGGCCTCCATCTTTATCGTGAACTCGTTGATCTCATAGCCTCTGATCCCGATCCGATATTTTGCCCCTATAGTCATTCCTAGGGCTTTTCGAAAGCGCAGAAGCGCTTCGTGCGCGCGCGTATATCTGCCGCTGACGATTCGGACGTAAAGCTCATTGGCATGCGTGTGCCATTCAATTATTCTTCCCGCTTCCTTGACAGAGCTACGTGGCACGCCTTTTATGAAGAGGACGTTGTTGGCATCGTCAATTGCTTTTTGCAGTTCGACATCTGCTTCTTGTGGGAGATTGTCACTGAACTTCAGGTGAGCTGTTAAATCAAACTCCATGTTGGGCACCTTACAAATCGTCTTAAAAGAGCGGTAGGTTACATCTTAGGTGACTTGTGTTTGTCATGCTAACGCCTTGTGAGTGCTACGATCGACTGCAATCTAGCACAGCGGATCAGTTCGGGCCGACCTGCTCTGCAGTCCGATTATGAATTGCTAGGTTCTTAACTGTAGTGTTTTGATGTAGTGGGCCCCTTCATTGACAACTCCTTTGCACCAGTTGTCTGATCGTCGAGCATTTTTTGACAATCTGATGCAGAGCAATTGAAAAGGCGTAAAAAAGCACCCGTCGTTTGGCTAGGCGCCGCTTCAAAAGGTGAGTTAATATAATTGACTATCAGCGTGCACAAGCCTTGCAG
>JBAULJ010000167.1:0-7607 GCA_049578125.1 Halobacteriota archaeon | reverse complement strand
AACTTCCTCGCCCTTTTTCGCCTCGGGCACGAAATCCCATTTCTTGGAGTGGTCGAGTCCCGCGGCAGCGACTCCCCTCTCGATAAAGTCGCCCAGCTGAACGTTCAACACCGGAAGCGGGCGTTGGATACCATCATAAATTGAACTTAACAGACCGGGCCCCAGCTCAACCGAGAGGGGGAGCCCAGTGTTTTCGACGGGCTCTCCGGGCTTGAGGCCCGACGTATCTTCATAAACTTGGATGATGAACTTATCCCGGTCGATCTATATAACCTCTCCAATTAAGCCTTCATCACCGACCTTGACCAAGTCATACATCTTTGCTTCGATCCCAGTAACGGTAACGACGGGTCCTGCAACCCGGTAAATCCTTCCCTTTTGTGCTACTTCCACAAGTCAACACCTACAGATCGCTTAATCTTCTCTCTCAGGTGGGTACGCGTATCTGCCGCTCCGCCAATCGAGATGACGGTGGGTTCGACCGAATCGTCCAACGCTATTCGCAAAGGCGTCGACAGTTTTTCAACATCATCGCTGTTCATGATCAAGATCCCTATGTCCTCCTCCTTTAAGACCTCCTTAAGTGTCGGCTCCAAACTAACATCAGTTGTGATGAAAGTCTTTCGTACGCCTGCCAGGAGAAAACCGGTCACAAAATCCGCATTGCCTACAACTGCAACTTCCACGCGAACCACCGCTTATAGACTACTTGCCACGGGTATAGTTCCTACAGTATCAAATGATCTTTAATAATTTCTTCAGAGAGGCGTGCCTCTTTTCCTCGCGCTATCGCCTGGATGTTTTCAACTTCCGTGTCCTTGCTTAACATATAGCCCAGCATCGGCAACACGGTCAAGTGATGATACGTGGAGGTTTTCCACACGTGCTCGTTTAGGTACTTGTCAAGCCGTAGTTCGATCTTACTCAGTGATTCCATTCGCTCTGTGACGATGTCAGAAATAGCATCCCAGTATGGATATTTGCGCAAGAGAGTAACGAATTCCGCAAACGGCGCATTGGCCATCTTCTCGATCTCCGGACTGGTGAGGTACAGTCCGTTGGGTATGACATATTCGAGCACTCGAGAGCCAGAAATGCCCGCTTTTTTTAACCTAAACAACGTTTTTAGATTTGCTACGTCAATCTCCATTTGAACGACGCCTAAATACAACGAGGAGCCAGTTATCTTAGAAACGAGGTCAACCATTCTCACGAAGTAGAACTTGTCAAGTGCGTCTTCCAGCTCCGTCAAAGACTCAGAATAGTCGATATCTTTAATGACGTCGTAGTAGACCGTGCCCTGCAATGCCGCAATGACCTCTTCAACGCTCGGCTTCCGGACGAGGTTTTGTAGGAACTCGAGGGACAGCTCACCGCTGGGTACGAGCACACGTAATATCTCCTCGTCGGAGGCGCCGTACATCTTTCCTCTAAGTATGGTTTTGAGTTCCCGGATATCCCAGCGCCGCAGATATTCAACGATCAACTCGTGAGGTTCGCCCATCGTCATCTCCGCGAGCTTGACAAAGGTCCGGGCCAAGTTCAAATGAGTGGCGAATTCGATTAGGTCGATACCTGAGTATTTCCGTGCGAGTTCGTCGACTTCCGCTTTGTACTCTGACTCTTCAATAAAGCGCGTTAGCTCAGGAAGCGCCATCACGAGCAGTTTTGGGTAGGTCTCCTTCGGAAAAAGCTTCATCTTCATCGCGCGCACTCGTGCCGTGCCGTAGGCATATCTCGCTTTGACCGAGGATCCCGCGTATCTGCGCTTTTTTTTTCGCGCTTTCATCGCTTACACACTTAAAATCTCTCTGAGTTGTTTCAAAGACTTCTCACGCACGCTTTTGAGAAGGGTATCGAAGGTCAGGTCGCGTATGACGGTGCCGTCCTCGTTTTCTAGCATTATGCCTCCCGAACACGGAATCGTTCCACCGTACTCCAACCGGCTAATTCGTTTCACTAACGACTCGTCGTTTGTATTCGAAAACACTCGAGTAGACTCTGTTTGCGATTCTAGAAGCTTCTTAATGATGGTTTCTCGTTCGGATTCAGGAAGCGATGCCAGAACTCCTACCGCTTCGTCGTACACTTTGTCAACCAGTTCCTTTTTCGCGTTGAGGATAGCTCGCTTGACTTCGAGATTCGTGCTGGATATTTCCCTGTTTCGCCGACGCTCAATTAGCTCGACTGCCTGCTCCCTTTTTTCGTCAATGATCTGGCGTGCGGTATTTTCAGCCCCGGCGATTATAGCGTTCGCTTCATCCATCCCTTCTTGTTTGATGCGAGTGGCTTCCGCCTCTCCTCGTGCTAGAACGTCTTTAACGACGACCTCCAAGCCCATAGGTCCTCAACCTAGTGAAGGCAAGGCTACGAAGAGCAAGATCAACGCCACGACGAGTCCGAAGATTACGATAGACTCGGGGATGACGGTCATGACCAAACCCCTCCCGAAGAAGCTTTCGTCTTCCGCCATAACCCCTATGGCTGCTGAACCAATAACTTGCTCGCCTATGGCGGCTGCGAATCCCGTTGCGCTGATCGCTATCGTTGCTGACAGTGCGATCAGCCCTGCTCCCATTGGATCTACCATTTTATTTTTCCTCCGTGTATTTTCTTCTAAAACCAAACGGTTTGTACTTAATTCCTCCTCCGCGATAGAACTTCGTGAAGAATTCAACGTAATGTAATCTCAAAGCCTGTAACCCGGAATCCAAAATGCCTAAAGCGGTATTAACCGCATGGCCAACGATTAGCAACAAAACCCCTAAAATGATAAAAACGCCTCCCTTCGAGAAAAATAGCGCGTCCGACAACCTGTTTACGGCGAGGGCTATGCCCGCTGATGAAATACCGATTGAGAGCAATCGAGAGTACGAAAGTACGTTAGAAAGCAGGCCCGGAAGCTCTACAATGCCAATGACGCCTTCGCCCATGATTAACATAACAAAACCGACAACTGCGACTGCCAAACCCCCTACCAGTCCGACAGACAGTTGAATGCCCGATCCAGTTGTGAGGGGCGGCAAAATGAGGGCGATAACAAGCACGCCGCCCCACAACATGCAGATCCAACTCACCTTCGCAAAGACGGCGTGTTTCAACCCGTGCTGTCTATACTCATTGACAAATCCAAGGACGTACCCGAGCGTTAGCATCAAAACGCCAATCATCAACGTCACGACGAGCAGCGTCAGCACGTTGTCCAACCGCGGGATCGCCGGATACTCTTGTACGAATGAAAGTATCCCCTTGTGTCCAAAGACCTCCGCACCGAAGAACTCGTTAAATATAAACCCGAATATGACCGAGCTAATGCCCGCATAGAGAGCCACTGCCGCTAAAGCTCGAACGCCCTCCGATTTTATCCTTCGGGTCAACAAGACGGCGAGTGCGATAACCACTACGCCATAACCGATGTCGCCTAGCATCAAGCCAAAAAGAAAAGGATACAGGAAGACCATGAACGTCGTCGGATCGATCTCGTTATACTTTGGAAGTGAAAAGGCCTTTACGAGAACCTCGAGTGGCCGTGAAGGCATCGGGTTACTGAGTGCTATGGGGACTTTGTCTACATCGGCGGCTTCAGACGTGTCGACAGCAACGACAACATGTCCGTTGGTTGCGGCGTCCATGTCACCTTGAACCAGTTCCAGGTCCTTGGTGGGAACCCAGCCCTCGACAATGAATGCATTTTTCGTTGTGGCGAAGCGCAACGGGGCTTCCGCTTTTTGCGTTTCAATCGAGAGGTACTCGTCTGAGGCGAGGATATAATCGATATACTTTTGGCGGAGTTCTGCCAGATCCTCGTCACTCTTTGTTTTTTCCGATTCAAGTTCTCCATGCTGTGCTTCAAGGTCTAACAGCAAGTCCTTTGGGGTCCCCTCCATTTCAGGGAGCGGGAGAGCTGAGTAGCCCTGCTCCTGCAAGCGCTTCTGAACATCGTCCTCAAATTCGCGTGGCGCAAAAAGAGCGATTGCTTGTCCCCTGCCGTAGGGCGCTGCTTCGAGCTCATAGTCATTAGTGATGTCGTCGATCGCGGGTGACCCTTTCAGTGTCCCGACAAACACCGCGAGTGAGCTATAACCGCGATACAGATCAAGTGGCAGGTCAAAGCTCCTCAGAGGCTCGAGCATCCGTTTCTTGTCTTTGATCTCCTTGATGCTGGAGTCTATCTGGCTGATTCTGTCTGCTACTTGCGCAACTTCAAAATCGAGGCGCTCCGTTTTCTCGTCGAGCGTATCAATGATGGCGCCTTCGGGGTACTTGTTCGGAATGTCTTCTTTCCCTTTGATGCTGAGATAACTGGCTATGGAGCGAAGGGAGACTGCACGCTGAGAGAGCTTGGTGATGCTGGCGTGCGGCTTGCCGATTTTGAAGTCTTCATCTTCATCGGTGAAGTCAGCAATGTGAACGACATCGTGCTTGTGCATCGCATCTATAGCGATGTTCATGTAGTCTTTAGATCCTGCAATGATGACCTTAGTCATCGCTTGCGGCTCAAACATAATGCGTCCTCTTAAACTCCTCTATCAAATATGAGAGCGCTTCAGCGTGCTTTTTCTCTGCGCGCTCCTTCACTTTTAGAATATCTTCCTCTCCCACTTTATGGATCTCTTGCTTGGCCTTGTTTATTTCTGAATCAGCGCTCGCATTCAAATCGTCGGCTATCTTGCTCGCTTCTTTCTCCGCAGCATCGACAATTTCGAACGATTTCTTTTTTGCGTCCTCAATTGTTGCTTCTTTTTGGGTCTGCGCTTCGTCGATCATCCGCTGGGCTTCTGCTTCAGCAGCCTTGATCTCTGATAATATTTCTGACTTCATGTGACCAAACCCATCCGGTATAATAAAGAGGGATGCTATTTAAGCTTTAGGAAAAGTTGAGGCCCCACGCGGCTCTAAAGCGCAAATTGACCAACTGCCCCGTCAGCACGTTCAGTTTATGCTTTCAAATAGTCAGCGGCGTATACGTCTTTGTTAAGCAGCACGTCGCACGTTTTTATCGTGTCTAGTAGGTCTCGATCCCCGGTGTTTATTATTGCTGATGAAAGACCAGCGCCGATCAGCATCGCCAAAAACGTTCTTTCTATGAGCCGCGGGTTCTTGGTGTCGTGCGAGATGTTGTTGAGGCCAACGGTCGTCTTTAGCACTGACGCGGGACTGGTAAGCAGGCCAATTCGCCGCACCGCTTCGACGACTACCGGCGCTTGATCTTGCGCCGTGCTCACCGGCAGACATACGGGGTCAACGTACAGCTTCTCCACATCAATCCCGTACTCGCAGGCGTTTGCGACGAGTGTGGCCGCCTGTTCCACTCGTTTGTCGACATCTCCGAGGATGTACTTCTCATCCATCGTCATGCAGATAATGTCTGAATCGTGTTCCGCGCCAAGCGGAAAAAGCGTAGCCATCTTCTCCTGTTCAGCGGAGATAGAATTGATCATAGACCTTCCTTTGACCTCATCGATGCCTGCTTTCATCACCTCGATTTTGGGGGTATCGACGCAAAGCGTGACGTCGACCACATCTTGCACGGTCGTCACCAACCATTTCATCAGCTCAATTGCGTCGCTCCTGCCAAGCCCCACGTTGAGGTCGATGATTTGCGCCCCCGCGTCGACTTGCTGAATTGCAAGGTCCTGAACGGCTTTTGTATCTCGTCGATCGATGATGGCTCCGACAGATTTTGAGTAGCCGTTGATATTGCCGCCAATAATTATCATAGATATCCTCGCTGCTCCCGCGCAAGTGATTAGATGTGTGTTACACTTTAACGCTTTCGGATGAGCGCGTACGAAGCTAGCCTTCTCGCAACCTATATATAAAAATATAGTATATAACGACACGTCAATTTTGAACATATGTGAGGCTTTTGGGGCAATTTGAAGAAAGAATTCAAGGTTGTTTTTAAACCTGATAACAAAACCGTCAAGGTTGAACGCGGAACCACCGTACTTGATGCGGCTACGAGCTCTGACATCTATATCGACAGCATCTGCGGAGGCCGGGGCAAATGCGGTAAGTGCAAAGTCCTCATCGGCGGGAACGTCCAGAGCGACGAAACTGACCTACTTACCGCTGAAGAAAGAGCGCGCGGCTATTTTTTGGCGTGTTTGGCTCGAGTCGCTGGCAATTTGAAAGTGACCGTACCCAAAGAAAGCAGAGTGGAGTCGCACCAAATACTCATGAAAAGCGTGATCGCGTCCTTGCCAGCGATTGCTCCGCCCGTGCTGAAGGTACCGCTTTCCCTCACTCCCCCGTCATTGGTCGATTACGTGAGCGACCTCGATAGAGTGACGCACGCGCTGCGCAATCACGATATGGGGCACGTCACGATCGGGCTACCGACCTTAAAGAAGTTAAGCAAGGTACTCCGAGACAACCAATGGAACGTGAACGTGACGCTCATGGATCTCTGGGACAGAAAAGAGATTATCGACATCGGCCCCCCCTCAGACAACGATCTAATCGGGATCGCAGTGGACATAGGCACTACGACGATCGTCGTCGAGTTAGTGGATTTGACCTCTGGCAAGGTGATTGACGCGCGATCCGACTATAACAAGCAGGTCGTATATGGCGAGGATGTCCTTTCACGAGTGATGTACACGGAGGAGTATAAAGATGGCCTCCAGAAGCTAACGAGCACAATTAGATACGGCATCAACGACCTCATACGAGAGCTTGTCATCGAAAACAACATGCAATACGAAAGAATTTGCCGCGCGGTCCTTTCAGGCAATACCGTTATGATGCACCTTTTTTATGGGTTGGATCCCAAGTACATACGCCACGAGCCGTATATACCCGTGATGTCCTTCGTTCCCCAGATGAAGGCAGTGAAGCTCGGGCTGAGCGTCAACCCAAACGCGTATATCTATGCGCTTCCGTGCCGGAGCAGCTACGTCGGCGGCGACGTCACAGCTGACGTTATTGCGTCAGGAATGAGCGACAATAAGGACGTCTCATTGCTAATAGACGTCGGAACCAACGGCGAGGTCGTGCTCGGAAATGATACCTTCCTCGTGTCGTGCTCTTGTTCAGCGGGTCCGGCCTTTGAAGGCGGGGAAGTAGAGTTCGGCGTACGGGCGATGAACGGCGCAATTGAGCGCGTGTGGATCAACAACGGCCTCGTAGAGTACTCGACCATCGGCAACGCAAAGGCAAAGGGCATTTGTGGATCCGGCCTTATCGAACTCATCGCAGAGCTCTTCAGTAACGGCGTAATTGACCGAACGGGGAAAATTCAGCTGGACAATGACCACGTCAGGACTGAGATCGGAAGCAACGGCAACCAGTTCGTTGTGGCGTTCAAAGAAGACACCGCCATCGACAAAAACATAGTGATGACCGACGTAGACATTCAAAACATATTGCGAACGAAGGCTGCTGTGTACGCGAGCTGTAGCGTGCTGCTTAAAACGTTTGGCTACCAATTCAGCGACCTGTGCAATATCTTCATCGCAGGGAGTTTCGGCAACTACCTCGACGTCAAGAAAGCGATCACGATTGGATTGCTTCCTGATCTATCGCTCGACACGTTCAAGTTCATCGGCAATGGGGCTCTTGGTGGAGCGCGAATGGTGTTGCTGTCGCGAGACCTGCAAGAC
>JBAULJ010000166.1:0-4826 GCA_049578125.1 Halobacteriota archaeon | reverse complement strand
CGAGCCTACGAGTTGTAGCCGTGCTGGCAAAGATGTGAGCCGCTAAGGGCCCGAACTACACGATCTCTGTCGAACGGTGATCTTGTTTTTGCAGCAGACCCTTGCTTTGTGAGAACTTTAACCACTGCGCCGACCGCGAGTCCTCAAAGTCAGCTCAGTTTTCCTAGGATGCGAGAAAAGAAGGCAGACGGCCGTGTGAGACGAAGTACTTGCGGCATCGAAAAGAAGCTATGTCTTAGATAAAACCGTTGCAGCTTTCATGAAATACTTCTGGTACGAAGCTCGCAATCGGGCGACGATTTTGGCTGGAACGGACATACGCATTTATCTGAGGGGAACTTACTACAAACGCGGAGGAAGGCGTTGCTATTGCTATCTGGGGGAACAGGCAGTCCGAAGTTGCTTCGCGGGCTGCTTAACCTTTGTCCTGAAACACAATTGACCGTTATCGCGAATACTGGAGACGATATTTGGGTCTCTGGCAATCTTGTTTGTCCCGATATCGACACGGTCATCTATACCATCGCAGGAGTTTCAACCGACCGGTGGTGGGGCATAAGGAACGACACTTTCTTGACCCACGAAGCGCTAGTCAGCCGCGGACACGAAGAGGCACTCACTATAGGCGAGCTTGATAGGGCGACCCACATTTTCCGTACCGACCTCCTGCGACAGGGGGCGACGTTGACTGACGCGATACTCCTCCTGTGCGCTTCATTCGGTGTGTCTTCCAAAGTCCTCCCAATGACGAACGACTTTGTTCCTACGATACTTAAAACGGACGAGGGCGAGATGCATATTCAAGATTTTCTCATAAAACACAAGCAGCGGCCCTCTGTTTCCCAAGTCAATTGTGGGGCTGGCACTATGACACGGGAAGTAAAAACCGCCTTAGAGGAGCATGATGCAGTTGTCATCGGGCCTTCGAATCCGATTTCAAGCATCGGGCCTATTCTTCGCGTAAATGGGATTAGAGAAGCTCTCAAAGAGCGATTTGTCGTCGCGGTCAGTCCGATCATTCAGACTGAGCCCGTGAGCGGACCGGCGCGCAAGTTTATGGAATCTGTAAGACTTCCCGTTAGCTCTGTAGGGGTTGCCGAGTTCTACAGCGACTTCTTGGACGTCCTAATCGTTGACAATTCGGACTTTGACATTTCACGTCGCGATTTGACCGGCGAGGTCGAAGTGCTGCGCGCAAACACTATCATGCTAGACAGAGAGCACAGCGAAGAACTTGCAGCAGAAATCCTACAAGTACTTGGTCAGCATAGCTGAGTCGTTAATTGAGATCTGCACTCCTCAGCAAAGTAAGATTAAATAGCAGCGAACCACAATAGTGAAACGTAGACGTTTTGCTGCTCATTGCTTGAGCACCCTGACTAACTTCGTATAAGACGACTGAGGTTTTGCTTTGACTCAGATGGACTTTGACTTGACAATCGGTGACATCAAAATACCGAACCCTTTGGTTCTCGCTTCGATCGCGGGACTGACGAACAGTTCGTTTGCCATAACGCGCAGCGCTGGGCTGGCAATTTTGGGCGGATATAATCTCGATGAGGCAACCATCAAGGCCGCAAAAGAGCTAGTTAAGAAAGGGCGAAGCGAATTCGCGTACGATGACCCGATGCCCGTTATTAAAAACGAGCTTGGAGTCATGAATGCGACCGAGATAATAGCTGGAGTTAATGCACGATCGACCACGCTAGAACCTCTGCTCGAAATCGCTGAACTGACTCATCAAAAAGGGGCAATTCTTGAACTGAATGCGCACTGTAGGCAGCCTGAAATGGAAGCTATAGGCGCTGGTCAATGTCTGACGCGAGATATAACCAAGCTAGGCGAATGGATCCAGGAGATCAAACAGACGGACGTGCCTTTGTCTGTGAAGGTTCGCGCAGGAGTGGTCGGCGATGTCGAGCTCGCTAAGGCCGTAGACAGGGCAGGTGCCGATGTGATTCATATAGACACAATGGATTCGGGACCCACGTTAGTCAAGAAGATACGAGATGCTACCACGCTCAAAATCATCGCCAACAATTCCATTGTGGACTATAGCAGCGCCCACAAAATGTTCTCGATGGGTGCAGACTACGTTTCAGTCGCCCGAGCCGCAATGGCCGGCGACACGGCTTTACAGGAAATACTGGCTGAAGTTCAATCATATCAAGAAACAGTTGGGTGGTATAACGCACCAAAACACATCTGTGCCGGTGGAGACCTGCGAGGGTTGACGTATTGTTGCATGCCTGTAAAGGATTGCCCGCTCCATTACGTTTTGAAAAGAGCAGGAATCACGAAGGAAGAATATGTCCGTATCAAAGAGAGCTTCAAGGGAACAAAGCTCGGCGCAGGGCCAGATACGTGCTTCGGTAGCATGGTTTGGTGCTGCAAGATCACGAGGCCTTGTCCTTGGAGAGACAGCAGTTTGCAGGACCTAGGCTTTTCTGACGTTGAGTACATGCAACTCAAAAAACAGCTCGCGGAAGCATTCCTCAGCTGTCGAAATCTTGAGTGAGACGCCTTTTCTACATGTACGAAACAGACTTTATAGCCGGTTCCGCGGAGCTTGCGATGTTGCTCGAGGTCTCCGCGACGCCAAAGCCGGGCAATGTAGACAGAACACACGACTTTGAAGATGTAACCTACGAGCATTTCCTCGGGTCGTCTGTGGGCATGTTTCCTGTGTTCAGAAAAGCAGCATCAACGGGACATCACATTGGCGATCTGATTTTAAACGCCGTGCAGGCGAGCGCTACGTGGCAAAGAGCAGGAAACTGCCACTTTGGTGCTATTCTTCTGTTGATCCCGTTGTGTGCTGCGGCAAGCAGAAGCAGCACGATAGGTCAGCTTAGGACAAATGTAATAGAAGTAGTGGGACGCACTACAACTGTGGACGCCGTACGGTTTTACGAATCGTTTCGGAGCATTGACGTCCGCGTCCAAGAGCGGCATTACCTTGACGTAAATGATCCCGAATCAGTGCACACTATTCAAAAGCAGCAACTGACGCTCCTCGATGTTATGGACATATCTAGCTCAAACGATACGATAGCTAAAGAGTGGATTGAGGGATTCCCGCGAACCTTTGGTGGCGCGGAACTCTTCAAACGGTTCGAAGAATCGGGACGTAACTTAAACGAGTCGATTGTGTGCTTGTTCCTTCGCCTTCTTAGCGAGGCGCCCGACACCCTCGTGGCTAAGAAATTTGGCTCTACGGTAGCTCTTGAGGTTTCGGCAAAGGCGACGCACGTGTTGAAACACGGCAATATTGAAGACTTTGACAAAGAGCTTATCGCGCGGCGCATCAACCCAGGCACGACAGCGGATCTCGTGATTGGGTCATTGTTCGTCACGCTCTTAGGAGGGTTTAGGTACTGATGGAGATAGAATTTCGCGAGGGGATTTCAGAGGTCATAGCAACCACGCGCAATGATCAGCCCAATGCGGCTCCTATGGGCATTATAAATCGCGACTTCCTCTACACTTTGGTTTACAGAGATAGCCACACCTTTCTGAACGTCAAAAAGAATCGTGAGTTGGTTGCAAACTTTGTTCTAGACCCGCTGCTTTACGTACAGACGGCCTTTGATGATCTTGATCCTTCCTTTTTTCGCTCAGATGAAGCGGCGCCAGTTCTCGAAGAAGCGTACGCATGGGTTGAATTTAAGTGTTTGATTCTAGAGAAACCGACTCAAAAGAGCGCTCTCGTAAAACTTTTGCCGGTGAGGTCTGTTGTTCTACAGAGGCCGATAGTATCTATCAACAGAGCATTCTACGCGGTACTTGAAGCAACGATTCTAGCAACACGGTATAGAACGCTCAAAGATCCAAAATACCTCGAACGTGTAGCCCACTACGAGAGTATCGTTAAAAAGTGCGGCGGAAGACAGGAGTTAGAAGCATTTCAGCTACTGAAAGAACATTTGGCATAAGTCGCAGGTCTAGCATTTCAATCGAGTCGCAGCCATTGGAGGAAAATAGTGAAAATTGCGTGGGGCATTACCGGTGCCGGCCATTACTTGAAAGATACCTTTGACTTGTTCGTTGAACTCAAGCGAAGCCATAATGATCGCGTGAACATTACGTCGTTTGTCTCGAGGGCAGCAGAAGAGGTTGCACGCGTGTACGGGCTTTTTCAGGACTTGCCGGCAGTTTCCCCTGGCAGGTACATGGAAGAGATCATACTCGAAACAGAGCAAGGATGGAGCTATCCTAAAACCGGTCGCTTCTCACGCGGCATCTACGACGCTTTATTTGTATCCCCAGCTACTTCTAACACGGTTGCGAAGATAGCCCACGGCATTGCCGACTCACTGGTCACTAATGCAGCCGCACACGCAGTGAAAGCCGGTGTTTCGGTTTTCATTGTTCCGGTCGATATTGCAGGCAGTATCAAAAGTCCTGTGCCCTACTTTATAAATAGGGACCTCTGCACTGAATGTCGCGAATGTGCACGAGCGTGCCCAAACGACGCCATTGACGAGCAAATCGACTACCTTCGATGCAATGGTTGCGGGCTGTGTAAGGATGTTTGCGACTATGATGCGATCCAGGGAGGGACGGTGAACCTGGTGGTACGTGAAATCGATAAAAATAACGTCAAAACGCTAAGAAAGCTCTCAGGAATCACGGTTCTCAACGATCCTACCGAGCTCAAAGACGCGCTTTGGGCAATGTTCTGATCTGCACGTCACGACGCATAAGCTCTAATTCGGCATCTTGGCGCGCAACTTACCTACTATTTCTATGATTCACGATTCGTGCTTTGAGCGAATAACTGACTGATCGCAGGCGCGGCGATACACGGCCGTTTGCTTGCGATC
>JBAULJ010000165.1:0-6824 GCA_049578125.1 Halobacteriota archaeon | reverse complement strand
CCTTCTACCTCGTCTTCTGGCAGCAAGTCGACAGTTTCTTGCCAGGTTAGATCGAGCCCGTCGTCGTTCGTAAAGTGAGAGTTGTGCAACTTTTCGTCAGAGTTGTGCAACTTTTTATCCTCGTTGTGCTCCTTTTTCCCCATAATCCTCGTATCCAAGAAAGCCCTATTAGACGGCTCTAGTGCAGCCGATTGGAAAAAGAATAATGGGCTCGGCCGGATTCGAACCGGCGACCTCCGCCATGTCAAGGCTCCGTTTATACACGTCAGTATCTAAATCGCTTGTATGACCATTTAAGCCCTTAGGCACGACTAAAAACGCGAGTGCGCCATTATGCGTCGTTTTGTAAATCGTCGCAGCAGTACCCGCTAGTCGGCGAAACTCACGTGGTAACCTGATAATCGGATACGCGTGCGACGGTTTCGAACTTTGTACGCTTATCTTGTGCGTGCAGATAGGTTGCATACAGTGTTGAAAGCGCCAGCAATCGATAACCGTTGTGATTCCCACTAGTGCCAACGGTTTTGTTTCACGGTTGCGGAGGCTTGCTAAAATAACGCTTAATTGAGAAAAGAAGGCAATATTGACAATCTTTTGCACGGTTAACTATATTAAAAGTCGCGTCTCGATATAGCTTGCTTAAACGTGCGCCACGCGCGCCGCTGGATGGAGGTGAAATAGTCGATGAAGAGAAAATTAGCCGTTTTACTAATAGCCTTACTCGTAGTGAGCCTCTTTACTGTCGTTGATGTAGCCGCAGCGAAGGCAGTGGGTCCGGAACCGGTTGCTAAGCAGCCAGTTGCTAAGGAGCCGGTTGCTAAGCAGCCGGTTGCTAAGCAGCCAGTTGCTAAGGAGCCGGTTGCTAAGAAACCCCACAAGACGCACATTGATAAGAAGCCAAAGCCGGTCGCACTATAACACCAATCACAAGGCAATCTGTGCGTTCGTACTCGAAACGTATGTCATAGCTTAAGCACTAAAATATCTTCTCGACTAAGCGGCGTTTTAAGAAGCCCCTCTGTGTCGCTCTACGTAGGCACTTGCAGTCACCCAGGGAGAGCACGAGCGTCGATTTCTGTCGGATCGCAGCTACATCCCGCCTTACTTCTTATTCTGGTAGTATCATTTTGTCAGAGCCGAATGCAAAGGTGAGATAGTCTTAACACGCCAGCCGCATAACTCACTTTTTAACGATGATGGATTGTCAACGATGCGAGAAGTATAACGGTTGTAAGCTGCGCGGTGAAAGGGATCACGTACCTTATTGCGATCAGTACAGACGTCCGCGCCGCTTGGCATATTGACGCGTCATCATCCCAAATTAAGCGTCATTCGCCCGCGCATCGTTCGCGATAGCACGCGAGCAACCGCTTGATGATATCGTCAAACGTCTCGCCGCGCTTGCCCATGGCGTCTATCTCGGCTTTCGTCTGAATGTGTACTGATATCGTCGCGCGATCTTCACGTTTCATATTTTCTCACGCATCAGGGTACATGGTCTCGCGTAATTGGTCGCTGCAACCGTAATACAACGCCGCTTCGTGTTCCGTTATCGGCCTCACGACTTGCGACAAATACTCGCAGATTTCGTCGGCGGCTTCGGACGGTACATCAAATAAGTTGAGGTATAAGTCGGTCACGCGCCAAAATTCGTCGCGATCCCTGACCAAATCGTATTCAAGCGCTTCAAGGTCAATAGAACCGAGCCGCGTTTTGTCGAGTACGCGCCCGTTTGGTGTCCGCTTCTCTAAAACTCCGTGAAGCGTAATATTTCCATGTTGGACCCGCCGTCGTGGGCCGTTTTGTTGTCTCACGAAGTGCAATCGGTATTCGACGTCCGTGGTCAACTCCTCACCTCTCTGATATCTCTAGTATTTAGTCATGAGTAGTAACGGTAATACTATATATAACCGTTCCTAAGATTGTTACAATAGTAACGTTCTTAATGAAAACAGAAATATTTATCGGATTATGAAAAGCGCGCCGCACCGCGTTACCCGTTCGGTTTTTTTCACCTGTGTGTGTTTATAACCTGACTAATTCTGCGCCGTACCGACCTCCTTTCTGACCCTGGTACATCTGAAGCGGCCACGCGGCGTGTTATAATAGGCTTATCAGCGATGGGATGATGGGCCACTACTTCTTGTGTCGGCATTGCCACAACCTGACGTATTACAGCTGTAACGAGTCAGAAGACGTGCATTTCACAGCAAGAAGGCGGACCAAACGCGCCGCTCGAAACCTGGGGCTTGCGGACCCCGAGGACGTGTATACAATGGATCGGCCAAAGGGCATGCACAAGCGGACCTTTGAGCGGCTGCGGGAGGACGTCACTGATGCCATAGAGCGCGCGCACTATGGCCTAAGATAAGAGACGCTGCGAAGGAAGCTCTGGCAACTAAGGATATAAGTTATGACCACCGTGTCATCAGACGACATTCCCGAAGAAATGCTGAGGATCAAAGAACGTGAAGTGGGTGTAGGTGATATACTCGCAGAAGCGCGACACTTAACGACAGTCTCCGGAATCCTCTTCGGTTTCCTGCTCACGGTGTCTGTCGGGTATATAACTCAAATTCCTGGGATCGTTCATCGCGTAGTTCTTCTCTTAGCATTGATTTGTACCGGATCTGCCACGCTAATTTTCATCTTGCCTCCGTTATATCATCACTTGCGCTTTCCAATGGATCAGAAACAGACGCTGCAATTCTTCTGGCGAAGTCATAAGTTCATCTTATGGGGTATTGTGCCTTTGTATGCAGGCGTTTATTTCTCGGTGTTTCTTGCCTTGTACAACGTCATCGGAGCTTTAGGAGTCGTAATTGCAACAGGAATGGTGATAATACCTTTTGTTGCATACGAATTAAGAAAAATCGGCGATCCAAAGGAGCTCAGATAACCCAAAAAAGTCTAAATCAACATCTCGGGCCTTAACTAAGGACCAGCTTGCCTTTTCATCTGCAAGGCAGCAAGAACACAATGGCTAAAGATCGATCGACTTGGAGGCATTGCGGGGTTATCGCTCCAGATCGTGCGGATCTTGGTGATCGTGTTCATCATCCTGTTCATCATTTCGCTCATAGCATGGCTGTTCCGGCGCCGCTGAAGGCGAGCAAAAAGAGAAAGAATACTGCGCTCCACACTAGACAAAGAATTAAGCGCAAAACTGGCGTGAACCCATAGTAACCTCCGCCTGATAGAGACGAAGCTGTAGTTCTATAATCAAGGTACGGCGCGAAATATGCGTGAGCAGCAACTATTGTAAATTTTATAGAGCTCGCAGAGATCTACGGGAGCTGTTCTCCCGTCAACGCGCGGTTGAGCTCATCCACCTGCTCAAAGAACAAACCATGGCCTCCCACCACCATCTTACAAGACGCATTCGCAATCAGACTTTTCTGCTCTTCAATCAATCCAGGGGGAACCAATAAATCCGTCCATCCGCCGACTATTGTCGTAGGCACGTTTATTTCGCCCAAGTTTTTCTTCAGATCCTTGTCGCGCATTTCTTCAAGCGCACCTATCAACGCATCGGGACAGTTTGACTGTAACATATCTTGGACCCACTGAAAATCTGCAGGCTGTGCTCTAAGGAGTTCGCTGTCATAAATCTGAAGGATCGGTTGATAGTATGCTCGATCGTTAATGAGATCGATCAGCCTGTCAAAGATTACCGGGTCACGGCCAAAGCAGGCCCAGTGTTCCATGATATTGTCCCAGCCACAGGTCAAGTATGGTCCGGCCGCTGCGACGAGCGCAAGCCTTTCTATACGCGGGTCGGCGCGCGTTGTGACATAATGCATTGCAATCGCTCCGCCAAGTGAGAAGCCGACAAGCGTTACATGCTGTAGTTGCAGTGCGTCTATCACCGTGCTGATGTCTTTTGCCCACGTATCATAGGCATACGCTCCCTGTACTTCAGAGGAGTTTCCAAATCCGCGAAGATCGATTGCAACCACTTTGTAGCCTTTGGTTGTTAGGTAGGGAACTTGGTACTTCCACATCTGGTGATTTAAGGCGAAGCCGTGGACGAGCACGATCGGCGTGCCATCGCCCTCGATACGCACGAATAGCTTCCCGCCTTCGACGTCGATACACAATTTGTTCGGTCTTTCTTCTTTACATTTCATACACAATTCACCTCGACAGCGCGTAGACCTCTCGCTTTACGGGCGAAGAAGATGCCTGTGGCACAACTGCTAGGGTTGCCCTTGTGCCCTGACACCTATCGTACTTGCCAGGACGTGAGAGAGCGCTCTTAACACTCAGTGAATATGGTGAGTTTTCAAGTGTCAGTCGCTTGAGAGGTGTCGTCTGGTGGTATCTCCACCGCCTTTGGATCAGTCTCACCACCAATCCATTGAAAGAGCCGAGGCCCGTCTTCGTTGATATACACGAACGTGTTGTATCGAGGCCCGCCACCCTCGTCGCGTGCATCCGGCGAACCCTTTAGCAGCATTCCTTGTGCACGTTTCTTCGGCTTGAGCCACGATCACGTATTCACAAACTGCCAGTCCAAATTATCACATTTGAAGTCCCGCGACAGCCCTGGAAGGTGGGTGTGTCCCGACACGACGATCATTTTGTCGGACGTCTTTAACTCGTCTAATGCACCCTCCTCTAAATCAACACACGATGAGTCGCGCACGCGGTTTATGATACCTTTATAGTCTTCGTCGGTGAAGTAGTAGATTTCCGAGCCGCCTTCAACTTCGTCTTCTGTCATTTTCGTTTTTCTTGGATCTCATCATAAAAGCTATAAGCCCCTGTTGATACGAGAGCCAAAAGTCTCTAAAATGGGGTTTAGCAGCTATTTTGCCAAGCTTTTTCCACCGTTGCAGCGTGCTAGGGCAGATCCCGAGGGCCATACAAATATCTCGATCAGTGGCTCCGTCGGCAACAGCCTCACCGACCGCTTTCGCAAGCGAGGGATCCTTTTCAAGTAGTGAGGTAGTGCACATTCTTTCGACCATCACCGCCGGTCGCGGCATCGCTCTGTTGAGCGCGCGCCTTGCTTCAGAGGCTGAGAAAAGGAAACGAGTACTCTATAACTTTCAACTAATAAAGGTTGCGCGTCGCCGGAGCTCTCGCGCTTAGTTTTCCAGATTGTATCCTGTCTGCGCTATGAACCGTACCGCCGCTTCCTCTCGGAACAGCAAGGCTGAGTCTCTCCAAGAAGCACGGATATGAAGTGAATTCTATCGAAGCATCGGCCAGTGATCGGCTCCCCACCCTCTCTTTTGATACCCTGATAAAAAGAGAGTTAATTTTAATAATTGCGAAACATGGCATACAGAGAATGACCTTTACGCCAAAAGGATACCCAAATACCAGGAGCATAAGGCAATTGTCACTGCAATAGCGGTTTACGGATTTGCCAACTTTCTTCATCTTTTGTCGAGCAATAGCTTAATGCCGAACCGGCAAAGAAAAAATAATCGTTGAAATCATAATTATGAAGCTGAAAGATCTGGTTTCCAGAACACGTTCGTACAGGCGTTTTGATGAGGCTCACATAATCGACTATGAAATCCTTGAAAATCTAGTTGGTCTAGCTAGGTTGTCAGCATCTGGAGCTAATCGTCAGCCTCTTAAGTTCCTGATATATGATGCCCCAGAAGATTGTTCGAGGGTATTCCCTTCGTTGGTTTGGGCAGGATACCTGAAGGATTGGAACGGGCCAGAACCAGGTGAAAGGCCGACAGGATATATAATCATACTCGGTGACAAAACAATTGCTGAGGAATTTGCCATCGACTGTGGTATTGCAGCTCAGAGCATGAAGCTCGGAGCCACAGAAGCTGGTCTCGGAGGATGTATGATTGCGTCTATCAGGCGCGAACTGCTTCGTGCCGAATTGAAGATTCCAGATAGATTTGAAATACTACTTATTCTGGCCTTGGGAAAACCCGTTGAAAAGGTCATTGTTGATGATATGGTTGATGGTGATGTGAAATACTGGAGAGACAAGGAAAAGAGTCATCACGTGCCAAAACGACCGCTTAGTGAATTGATTATCAAATTATGATTATATTAGCCGAAGTGAAAAAGAGGTTTCTTTTTGCTTTGTCTTTGATAGTGTATTTACTTCAGTGAATTTCAGACACTACGGCTATGCATATAAGGCTGTTGTCGAGTGATCCTGCTGCTAGCATAATTTTTTCACGAACTAGCTGCTACCTAGCCCGTAGCCCCTTTTTGAGGCCGTAGCCTGATGTACGCGAAATTGTGAGCAGTCAAGCATATATGACAGACCATATCCTACACGACGTTTTTGTGAACTTTTTCATCATTTTGAGAAGTGACTGTGACCGCTCCGGCTTTCTTGGTTTTTGAGTTTTTTGACTTCGGTCGGATGAGATTAGAGTATTACGATTTGTCTAAGCTAACGGCGATCGACCCCTGGACCAAGCCAAAAACACGAGTGACCCAAGAAGGCGCGAGTCACGACGCGTTTAGCAGCTAAAACGATAACACTTAACTTAAGCTAGCATGTTTTACGTGTTTAGTTTCTTTTTCGAACGAACTGCTGAGGCGAAATGTATGATCAAAAAGGTGACGGCTCTGATTTTGCCAACTAACCCCTTAGCAGAGACTATGGGAGGTGATAACCATATCCTTCAAAGCGCAAAGAAACCTTCTATTAACAGCCATTTATGTGGAAGCAAAAGCTAATCCGACTACATTCGTTGATACAAGACCTCAAGCGAAGCGTTTAGATATTGACGACGAGCTGCTGGACGGCTTTCTGTCCTATTACATCCAAAAAGGGCTTGCAATAAGTGAAGGTTTAGGCGACGGGCATTTCTTTATTGCTCTTACGC
>JBAULJ010000164.1:0-7637 GCA_049578125.1 Halobacteriota archaeon | reverse complement strand
TACGGGAGCTACAGTCAAGATACTGCAGAACCCTGATGGAAAACTCGATAAGGCAGTCGCCGAACTGGTACTTACATTGCAGGAAAACTGAACCCGTCACCGTAAGGGCCTAACGGGGTGCGATTATGTTACTAACCATTAGCGGACCTTCAGGCAGCGGCAAGACGACTGTGGCGAGTGGATTATCGCAGAGACTCGGTTTTGTGCACATTTCAGCAGGAGAGGTATTTAGGGAACTTGCACGCCAGCGTGCCTTGAGCCTCGAGCAGCTGAGTAAGCTTGCAGAAACAGATCCTGAAATCGACAAAATGGTTGATCGGCGGCAAGCAGAGCTCGCTCAGTCGCACGAAAATGTCGTCGTTGACGGGCGGCTTTCAGGCTGGGTTCTCAAAAGGGATATTGCCGTTTGGCTCAAAGCGCCACTGGAAGTGCGAGCAGACCGAATTGCACGAAGAGAGGGCAAGGAGCGCGCGACCGCTTTGTGCGAAACGCGGACGCGTGACAGCAGCGAGGCCGCGAGATATCTCGCGTTTTATAATATCGATGCAACGAACCTTGACGTGTATGACCTCATTATAGATACGAGACACTGGGACCAATTCGCAGTCATTGATATCATTACACAGGCTGTTAGGGCACGTCGGGAGATTGGCTAACGATGACGAATTCTGCCGACGGTCAAAGGACAATAGACGAGCTCGTTCGAAAAGGCGTAATAATCCTCGATAAACCCGCTGGGCCGACGAGCCACGAGGTTGCTGCATGGGTTAAACGAATTTTGCGGATAAAAAAAGCCGGCCATAGCGGGACATTGGACCCGAAGGCTACCGGCGTGCTTCCGATCTTGCTGCAGGATGCCACCAAGGCGGCCGGAGCACTCGTGAGATTGCCCAAGGAGTACGTCTGCGTGCTTCATTTACATAAAAGGGTCCCGGAAGGAGAGCTGCTGGACGTGTTAAAGGAGTTTACGGGCGTGCTCTATCAACGTCCGCCTCTGAAATCAGCGGTAAAGCGTCAAATTCGCAAACGCGAGGTTTATTACATCAACGTGCTCGAGCGCGAGGGTAACGACGTCCTGCTCAAAATAGGATGTGAGGCGGGAACCTATATTCGCAAGCTGTGTCACGATGTGGGCGAGGCACTGGGCGTCGGGGCGCACATGCAAGAGCTTCGAAGAACGAAAGTGGGCTCATTTGATGAATCAAAGCTGACGACGTTGCATGATTTAACAGATGCATACCACTTCTGGATTGAAGATAACGATGAAACTCCGTTGCGTAACATCATTATGCCTCTTGAGCGCGCTCTAGGACATCTCCCGAAAATCATAATCCGAGATACTGCAGTCGATGCCATTTGTCACGGGGCTCGACTCGCCGAACCCGGCGTTATTTCGCTGCCTCGTCTTGACGCGAAACAGCTAGTGGGTATGTATACGGCACGGGATGAAATTGTGGCTTTAGGCATCTCTGTTCTTGAAGGTGGAATAGTCGCCGAGGTCAAAAGAGTGATGATGGCGCCCGGTACGTATCCGCGTTCCTGGAAGTCCCGAAAGACCAACATGCCCGCTAGCGGTACGTAAAAACTGTCGCGGCTTCTAACAGCGTAAAAGCCCTTGTCCTAGTCTTTTGCTTGAGTTAGGCAAAACTTTTGCCAGATAGGCCATCGTTTCTGGCCCCACCCACCTCAGCCGCGAGCGATTATAATTTAACTTTTGAGGTTTTACGTTTACTGGATGAAGATATTCGCCGTGTACGGATCCTCTAAATCAGGAAAAACGACGACCGTCGTTGAGATCGTTAAGGAGCTGCGGCTGCGCGGGTACTCAGTAGCAACGATAAAAGACGTTCACGTAAACGACTTCGTCTTCGACGCAGTTGGGAAAGACACGTGGCGCCATTGGAAAGCTGGAGCTGAAGTAGTCGGCTTGCGGGCGCCAAATGAAAGCATCCTCATGATAAAACGGTCAATGATGCTCGATGAGCTGATAAGCCACATCCACAGCGACTACTTGGTACTGGAGGGGTTTAGAGGAGCAGCTCTTCCTAAGATATTGTGTGCAACGGATGAAAAGGGCGTGGAAGGTGAACTGCAGGATAGCGTCTTTTGTGTTTCAGGGGTAGTGTCTGCGCAGCTTTCGATTTATAAGGGTATTCCAGTCATAAACGCGCTTCTCAATGTCGCTGAGTTAGTCGATCTTGTCGAGCGGAGAAGTCTCAAGCTGTAATCGTCATTCCTGCTTTATGCTTCGGTCTCGCCTACTTTGCGCGTGAGTCGTTTAAGGTCGCTTCTCTTGTTGACGTTATACAGCAGTGATTCATCCCGAATAACAAGCATCGTCTCTTGCTGTAATTGGTCGGACATGCTCGCATCGACGATGTTTATGCCGCTAGGAACCAGGAGTTTTGCACCAGCGCGGAGCACGAGGTCAGGGCGCACGTTAGCCTCCTCGCAAAACTCGGAGGGAAGGTAGACCCCAAGTGCAGGACTCTGGACTTGCGCCCGATGCTCGATGATCTTATCGATGAGTTGGTGATTGATCAGTGGGAGATCCGCCGAGATGATGAGGACTGGGCCTTGCAGGCCTAGTCGTGTCATAGCCCATCTGTAGTCTTGGATATACCCCTGCCCCGGCGCTGCGAGTACCGGAACGCCGGAGCTTCTTGCCCAGCGCGTTGTGCATGGAGTATGAGGGGACGTGACCATCACGACACTTTCAATTTGCGATTGAATCAAGGCAGCGATGACGTACGCAACGAGTGGTTTTCCTGCGAACTCCAATAGCGGTTTTTCTACGCCGCCTAAACCGAGCCTTTCGCCTTTGCCGCCGGCCATGAGGAGTGCAAACACGCAGTCACCTATAAGAGCCCTATAACAATGAGCGCAGTCAAACGCCCTAACTCATTTGAAGATCCAATTACGTCGCCGTTAATCCCACCGAACGCCATATTAGCGAGTTTCACCAGTCCAAGAGATAGAGCGATAGGGGGCAGCAGCACAACGATACCTTTGACGCCAAAACAGAGAATGGCTACTGCTGCTGTCAGCAGCAGTGCTGCCACCAAAGTAAGCGGGCCACTTCTCTCAGAAAAACGTGATCCAAGGCCTTTATGCGTCGCATTTCCGAACGAAGCAACTTCGACCATGGAAAGCTTTGCTGCGGCTTCAGCTGTGACGAATGCAGGTATGAGAGCGGCTGACTTAATAGATGTCACTGCAGAGAAAAGCAGAAGGAACGCGAGCGCACAAAAGGAGATCCCCCCTACACCGATGTACGGGTCTTTGATGACTTTAAGCCGCTCTTGTATGCTGCCGTGCTTGAGCAATCCATCTCCGACGTCAGCTAACCCGTCAAGGTGCATGAACCCTGTCAGCGCGTACAGTGCCACGAGGGTCAGGCCCGCGTGTACAAAGTTGTTTAAATGCGGAATGAAAGTAAGCGCATAACTGATTCCTCCAGCTAGGAGTCCGATAATGGCTCCGATGAGTACGTAAACCCACATGCGGCTGGCCAAGCTCTCGAGGTCTTCCTGATTGAATCCCACCGGAATCGTCGTCAGGAATCCGAAGCCAGATCGAATGGAGTTAATGAAGCGTCGTGGCATCAGTCGCTCCTCGATCGTACATGTTTGCGGAAACTCCACCAATCAAGCCAGCGACAATGTCATCTAAGAACGGCCCGAGCGATCTGAGAATTCCGGGTTTTAGTCTGTCGAATCGAGCATAGTCGAAGTGCCCTTTGTAGCCGCCGACGTATATCGATACGGCCATGCCCAATACTTCGTCTGCGATCAAAAAAGTCAAGTCCTTTTCGTAAGCGGCAGGGTCGAGTTTTGGGATACGGCCTTCCCGTGCATCTCGCTCTAACGCTATCCCCACATACAGAAGGACCCATAAATTAGGATCGGTGAGGGCGTGACGGAGCTCGCTCGAAAACACTTCTCTGGCACGTGCTTCTGTCTCGACTCCCGGATGCGGACACCAAAGCAGCATAGCTGTATCGACTACATCTTCACGCGTGATGCCCATTTGTTTAAAAAAATCGTCTGTCATTATCTCGACGCCCTATACCTCCTTTGGTGGCTTGAATTGACAATTTGCGAACGACGTAGACTTGCTGGCTAAGCTCACGAGAATCGCCTTGGCCATCGGTCAATCTTTGAGACTGCCATGCTTTGAGCGTTATGACGTGGCTCGTCACATCGCCTCCGACCGACTCTACAGAATCGCGATATTTGACCAAGCGGGCTATTTTGCGATTTCCACCTGACCCTCTTCCTGTTGAACTCGTATCCCTCGTCTCGAAATAGTGCCGACCTGTCTGGCGCCGTCGCTGAGGCTTTTGATGCGTGTCGCTTCGCGTTCAGGTGCAATAATGGCAAAGCCCATTCCCATGTTAAAGGTCTTGTACATCTCTTCCACTTCGACGCCCTCTGCTTGAATCACTTTAAATATCTCTTGAGGCGTGAGCGGATCTGACAAATCAAAGCCCAGACGCGTAAGCCGCTTGAGGTTTAGAAGCCCTCCTCCTGTGATGTGCGCCAAGCCGTGCACTTCGTAGTTCCTATTAATGTCGAGTACCTCTGAGTAGATCCGTGTAGGCACGAGCAGCTCTTCGCCAAGTGTCCGCTCCATACTTCCGTAACGCGTATGCAGGCTGTATTTGGCCAGCAGTTTGCGCGCAAGGGTAAGTCCGTTACTATGGACGCCGCTGCTTGGAATGCCGATAATGGCATCCCCCTCCTCGATTTTGTGGCCGGTCACAAGCTGTTCTTTAGCAGCAATTCCTATGCAGCTGCCTGCCAAGTCGAACCCCCTTATGATTTCCGGTAGGCTTGCGGTTTCACCACCTACTATGGACACGTTAGCGATCTTTGCCCCTTTTGCGAGCCCTTGTCCGATTTGATCGGCAATAGAAGGCTCAATGCTCTCCATCGCCAGATAATCGACAAACGCTATTGGCTCCAACCCCATTGCATAGAGGTCGTTTACGTTCATTGCCATGCAATCGATTCCAATGGTCCGCCAGTTTCCCATTTCTGTCGCGACGAGAACCTTCGATCCCACTCCGTCAGTGGTGATGCCTATAATAAAATCGCCCATGTCCAATAGGCCGGCATAAGCACCGTCGATATTGATCGGGCTGCCTCTTCCCTTTTTTTTGGCCTTAAAATGCCTTTTAAGGGCTCGTATTGCCTCTTCTTCGACTCGGATGTCGACTCCAGATTCCGCGTATGTATGGGGGTGCTGCGATTTCATGTACGACCGACGGGTGTAGCAGGCATTAAGGCGTGTTCAGGCGACAAAAGTGCGTGCTGCGTCGCAAAACCTCTCACGACTATCGACCAGTTACCGTGTGCTGTCGAGGAATTTGGGCTCGGCTAAAAGCAATTGGGGCTTTTACCTTAAAAAAAGATCGTTCGCAGTGCAGCGCAAACAGTCTGGTTAGTTAAGAACGATAGCTGCCCCTCTTGGCGCTATTGGAGTTCTGAAAGAGAAAACTCTTCGTGAAGACTCTCCACAGCGCGCCGCACTGAATCTCGTCTCAAAACGAATGAGACGTTATGCTCGGTTGATCCTTGGCTTATCATAATGACGTTGACGTTGATACTCCCCATGCGGCTGAAAATCCTGCCGACTATGCCGGGCGTTCCTGCCATTCGCGAGCCAACAACAGCTATCGCACTCACGTCCTCGTTGCACGAGATCTCTTTGATGATGTTGCCGTCAAATTCACTCTTGAGGCCGTGGAGAGCGTTTAAGGCGCTGCTTAAATGCTCTTCTTCTACAAGCACCGATATGTTCGCCTCACTCGATCCCTGACTTATCATAATGATGTTCACCCCCGCGCTCGCAAGTTTCGAAAACACGTGAGCCGCGACGCCAATAGTACCAGCCATCCCGGCGCCTGAGAGGGTAATGAGGGCGACGTTACTAATCGCCGTCACTGCCTTGACGAGACTCTGATCATTAGTAACGGTGTCGACGATAGTCGTGCTCGCCCCGCCGGGATTAAAAGTGTTCTTCACCCGTACAGGAATTCCCTTAATCACTGCCGGCTCCATTGTTTTTGGGTGTATAACCTTCGCCCCAAAGTACGAAATCTCCATCGCTTCGATGTAAGACACCTGCGGAAGTGTGCGGGCGTTGGAAACGAGCTTAGGATCTGCGGTCATGATGCCATCCACGTCGGTCCAAATCCAAATCTCGTCCGCATCGACGGCGCTACCGATAATTGACGCTGTGTAGTCGGAACCGCCCCTACCCAGGGTTGTGATGATGTTATGTATGTTGTATGCAATGAAACCGGTGATGACGGGCACAATGCCAACCTTAAGGAGGGGAACGAGGCGCTCGTGGACGTGCCGTTCTGTGATCTCCGTTGGGCGTGCGCCACGATGCTTACTATCGGTGATGATGCCTGCTTCGCCGCCCATCAAAAAGACTGATTGGACTTTAAGCGATTTCAAAGCGCCAGAGACGATTGGAGCAGATAGCCGTTCACCGAAAGAAGAGACATAGTCATAAGATCTGTCAGTCAGCTCGCCAAGATGATATATGCCGGTGAGGGCGTTTTTAAGTTCTTCGAGCCTCGTCTCGATTTCTGATATGACTTCAGTAACGATCATCTCATCTTCGATTGCGGCATAGGTGGCATCGAAATGTCTCTTGCCTACGAGGTGAACGAATTCTGAGACCTCGGTGACCTCGGTGTATTCGCTGGTTAGGCGTTCTGCTATGGTCTGGAGCTCGTCCGTCAAGCCGGACATTGCAGAAACGACTACAGCAATCTCATTTCCTTGGTCGTAATAGCTACGCACGAGCTCCGCGGCTTGTTTTATTCTTGCGCCATCTCCGATAGAGGTGCCGCCGAATTTCATCACATATCTCATTGTATCTAGACCTTGCAGGCTGCGTTTTAAGCTAATTTATCCCGATTGATGGTATTAAAGCCTTCTGACGGGACATCAGAGCTTCGTGGGTAGCATAAAAGCGCTTTGGTAGCAGAGAAAGCCTGAAACTGGTAGTGCTAAGCGCATCTTTGCCTGAGCTCTCAATACTTTTTTCAGCTCCTTTTTTCGCCGGAGGGCTTCATAATCTCAATTGTTTTGGCGCTAGCCACGATCGTTGATTCACGTCGCAACAGGCTCAGCTTGAGGAGCAGCTTCGCGAGCGTGATTGCCGTGCTCATCGCGTGGCCGCTGTTTTTCATCCACCTTTCTTTTGTGTGGCGGAAGCAGCGCTGACCGTCGTTCCGTTTATTGAACAAAAAGGGGGCGTCCGATTCTGTTTCCAGACCATGCGAGCGCGGACGCGGTGCAGCCTAAAATGTTAGAACAGGTTGAAAATGAAAAAAATCACGAAAACAGCGGCTATGAAAGGCACGGTTGCTATCGCTACGTATTGTGGAACCCCCCAATCAAGCACCTTTCTCCCGTCAAGGGGGCCTATCGGCAGTAAGTTGAAGGCCGATAGCCAAACGTTGATTGCAAAACCGTACAACCCAACGTAACTGAGCACACCTCCTAACGGTATGAGGAGCAAATACAGCCCGCCTAACGCTAGATTGAGAAGTGGCCCAGCGGCAGATATGATCCCATTTTGTCGCTTGGTAATGCTAGGTCCGTAAATCATCG
>JBAULJ010000163.1:0-6038 GCA_049578125.1 Halobacteriota archaeon | reverse complement strand
TTCCGGTATTGATCCCTTGTGCGATCGACCAGGACCCGCATTTTCGCATCACTCGTGATGTTGCCCCTAAGATGGGCTACTACAAGCCCGCGCTCGTGCACAGCCGGTTTTTCCCGAGTCTTTTAGGCCTCGATAAAATGTCCGCTTCGCTTCCCGAAACGAGTATTTTCACAACAGACAGCCCAGAAGAGGCGCGGATTAAAATTGCTAATGCCTTTACCGGTGGACGAACGACCGTACAAGAACAGAAGGAGCTAGGTGGCGTGCCTGACATTTGTGCGGTATACCAGTACTCGTTTTACCTCTTTGAAAAGGACGATCAACGGGCGCTTGAGCTGCGACAAGAGTGCTTGCGCGGGGCACGTGCTTGTGGCGAGTGCAAAAACGAGCTTGCCGATAAAGTCGTGCGGTTTTTAAAGAATCACCAGGCCGCGCGCGAGCAAGCGCGAGATCGGATAGAGGACTTCATAATCCGAGACTGTCAGGAATGATCTGACCAGGTCAGCTGC
Source organism: Halobacteriota archaeon (assembly GCA_049578125.1). Classification (GTDB taxonomy): domain Archaea; phylum Halobacteriota; class Bog-38; order Methanoflorentales; family Methanoflorentaceae; genus Methanoflorens. The sequence continues at coordinate 5,529 of JBAULJ010000163.1, read as the reverse complement.
TGATAAGAGCTCTTTGCACAAGCAGTCCCTTACTTCACGGTTTGCGGAGGCTCCGTTTGTGGGCTCGTGGGCATCACGTACGGTAATGCGTGCCCCGAAGTCATCGTCTCACAATACTAATGTGATATGCGAAAGTAGCGCGGGTTACAATGACGCTAACCTCACGGGTGCTTTTTGCGCGCCTTTTACGACCTTACGATAAGCTTCTTTCGCTCGCTTGCTTTCCGTCGCGTGATCGACGAGAGGTGCGGGATAGCCGGGAATTGCCGCCTCCTTAAGCTTATAGGGAGAGTGGATAAGCGCTGCGACGATCGCGCGTAACTCCGGAATCCACGCTTTGATGTAGCTGCAATCCGGATCGTATCGTCGCTGTTGGAGCCACGGATTGAAAATCCGAAAATATGGTTGCGCATTGCAACCGGTCGACGCGCACCATTGCCAATTCCCGTTATTGACAGCGGGATCATAATCCACAAGCTTTTGGGCAAAATAGCGTTCCCCCCAACGCCAATCGATGTGCAGGTCTTTAGTGAGGAACGATGCGACGATCATCCGGACGCGGTTGTGCATGAATCCGGTGGCGTTTAGCTCTCGTATCCCCGCGTCGACAATAGGAACCCCCGTTCTTCCAGCGCACCACGCGTCGAATTTCTTTGAGGCAGTGTCCCATGCTCAGGCGTCGTACTTGGGATGAAAAGAGCGGCCAAAGACGTGTGGAAAGAAGTACGCTATGTGCGAGTAGAAATCGCGCCAGAACAACTCAGCTGCGAGCTGGTGTTCGCCACCGAGTTGGTTCACAACCGAATGGTACACCTCTCGTATTGAGCACGTGCCGAACTTGTTGTGCGCCGAAAGCCTCGTCGTCGCGCTTTTGGCGGGGTACTCTCGTTCGGTCTTATACTGAGCAAACTGACTCAGGCCAGCAAGCACTTCGAGCGCTCGTGAGCGGCCGCCATGTATAAATCTTTGCGCGTTCCGATCTTGCAGATCATAGTCAAGCACCTCGTGTGGTTCCGAGGCGATGTGCAAATTTGAAAGATTGTTGACTCTTGCAGCATTGACTGGCATAACTGGAACCGAACGCGCTTTTCTGAAAAAATGAGAGAAGATTGTGTACGGTCTCCCGTCATCTTTCAGGATGTCGCCTGGTTCGTGTAATAGCACGTCAGAACAGCATTGAAAGGCAACTCGTCTCTCTTCGCAAACTTTTGCGATCGCAGAGTCTCGCGTTCGACTGAAGGGAGTGTAATCTCTGTTTACGAAAACAGACTCTATACCCTCCTTATCAATAAGGCGTTCCACAACCGCCTCTGAGCGTCCCCGGAATATGGACAAGAAACCGCGTGCCGCTACCACTTAGCGAGTGAGATCGTGGAGTGATTCGATCATAAACTGAAATGCGTTAAGACTGAAGTAGGGATTTCGCGACGCTTGTCTCGGGTCAAAGATAAAAGCAGGTACCACTGTTTCAGAGGCCGAAGACGCTTCGATGAGCCCAGTGTTGTCGGGGATGCGCAAGTCCCTTCTGAACAAAAAAAGGGATCTGCCATACTTGTCTGTCACTGTTTCATCTCCAGCACCGCCTGAGCACTTTTGTGATTGGTAGCGCAACTGCTACAGAATTGACGGCGCGGAGCCTCAACAAACCTTACTTGTATGCGCGACAACGTCGTTTTGGCTTCCACGTAGATTCTGTAGATAGGTAACAATAAATAATAATCGTGTGTAGGTGAGTAGAAATAGACGGTGTTTTACCCTCCTTAACGTCAGCGATTCGTATGGTACAGCTATCTCACAATGACTGGGTGCTTTTGCGTTCCCTTAGGCGCGCAAAACGAGCTAGAGTGGAAACTCTGTCGAAAGACACCGGTCTGAAAATTGAAGCGGTCCTTCAGTCGGCGTATCTGCTACAAACAGAAGAGCTCGCGCGGGTAGAAGAAAACATCGACACTTCATACGAACTGACTGAGGAGGGAGTGACGTATGCCGAGAAAGGCCTTCCAGAGCGACAGGTTCACGACTACTTGCTGATAAACGGGCCAACTCCCCTCAACGACCTCCAAAGTATCTTTCCAGCGATGCCAATCGCCGTCGGCTGGCTCAAGCGTAGAGGGTGGGCCGCTATTATGACTGCCAATGGCGATTCAATCCTATCGCCGCGCACGGCTGACGAAGTCCCTGAAGAGCGCATACTTCAGGACGTGAAGGCAACAAAGCAGTTCACATTGAGGGACGTCTCAGTCGAGCCACAACAGGCAGAACACGCTCTCAAGGGGCTCGTAAAGCGCAATATCGTGCGAGCGCGTCAGATCGCGTCACGCGAGATCATATTGACTCACGCAGGCGACGAAACGCAACTTGATGCTCCACGCGCGGCCGACCGTGACATCGCAGATCTTACCTCTGAACTTATCAGGACTGGGGCGTGGCGAGGGCGATTGAAGCCATATGACGTGCGGGTAGATACCCTTCCACTTTATCCGGGAAAAGCACATCCATTGCGGCGCCTTATTGACGAAATGCGGGACATTTTCATTTCGATGGGATTTACCGAGTTCAAGGGTCCGATCGTCGAAAGCGAATTCCACAATTTCGACGTGCTCTTTGTGCCGCAAGATCATCCAGCACGCGATGAACAAGACACGTTCTACCTCTCCCGGCCAGCGGCGCTTGAATTGCCTACTGACTTAGCCGCGCGCGTAGCAGCAGCACACACTTCTGGTTGCGAGGGATCTGTGGGGTGGGGGGGCGAGTTCGACCTCGAACGATCGCGCAGGGCAGTCTTGCGAACCCACACGACAGGGTCCGCATTTCGCTACCTGGTGCGCCATCCCGATCCTCCGGCAATGATCTTCGGCATAGACCGCGTGTTCAGACGAGAAAGCATGGACTCAACACACCTGCCACAGTTCCATCAATGCGAAGGGACGATTCACGGCGAAGACCTGAGCCTGGCCGATTTGATCGGTGTGCTCAAGACGGTCTTTGGACGGCTCGGATTCGGCCGCGTTCGATTTAGGCCTGGCTATTTTCCGTTCACTGAACCGAGCCTGGAGGGCGATATCTTTGTGGATGGCAGCTGGCTTGAGTTAGTCGGGGCGGGCGTTTTTCGGCCTGAAGTGACGCAACCGCTTGGACTCAAAAGCGTGCTAGGATTCAGTATAGGTATCGAGAGGATAGCTATGCTCAAGATGGGACTGACCGATATCAGAAAGCTCTACCTAAGCGACGTCGCGTGGCTGCGCAATATGCCAAGCGCGCTACTCTGAGGTGTCTCAGTTGCCAGTTGTTACCCTGAATCGTGCAGAACTTGAGGAGATGGTGGGCGCCGACGTTGATACGATCGTTGAGCTGCTTCCGCGCCTAGGGGCGGACGTCGGGTGCGTCAATGACGACATAGAAGTAGAATTTTTCCCAAATAGGCCTGATTTGTTTAGCGTAGAGGGCGCGGCTCGAGCACTAAGAGGTATGCTTGGAATAGAGACGGGTCTCCCCGAGTACACAGCTTCACATTCGGGCATCGAAATCGAAGTCGACTCATCCGTAAACGTGGTGCGCCCGTACGTGGTTTGCGCAGTCGTGCGAGGAGTTACGCTCGATGAAAGAACGATTAAGTCACTGATCGATTTGCAGGAAGACTTGCACTGGGGTGTTGGGCGGGATCGGCGAAAGGCATCGATCGGCATTCACGATCTCTCGCGGGTCAGCCCGCCTTTTAGGTACACGCTCGGCGAAGTCGCCTTCGTGCCGCTTGATTTTTCCGAACCGATGACCCCCGCTGAGATTCTTCGCGTTCATCCGAAGGGAAAGGAATACGCACACATCGTCGGCGACCGTCACCCGCTCATCCTAGACGCAAACGAAAACGTCCTCTCGTTTCCGCCCATTATCAATGGCGAGCTTACGCGCGTGACTGAGAAAACGACCGATCTGTTTATTGACGTGACTGGCCTCGACATGAAAGCCATACAAGACTGCCTTCACATTCTCGTCGCGGCGCTATACGACCGAGGAGCGGCTATCGAGACGGTGGAAGTCGTTTATCGAGACACCGGCCAGGTGCTCAACACTCCCGACATGGGCGGTTCGACCTTCGTAGTCACAAAAGACGACATAGTGCAGCGTATTGGCGTCGAAATCGCTGAAGAGATGATTATAGCCTCACTTCAGAAGATGCGCATGGAAGCAGTGGTCGACGCTGGCCGCTTTACGGTATCAGTTCCGTGCTACCGGACTGATATCATGCACCCGGTCGACGTCATCGAAGACGTTGCGATAGGTTTTGGCTATGAAAACGTTCCACCTTCATATCCGAAGCTTGGAACGATCGGCAGCAGGCTGGACGAAGAGCAACGATCAACTATCATTAGGGACGTATTGCAAGGCCTGGGGTTCCTCGAGGTGATCACGCTCATGTTGGCTTCTGATCCAAGTGAAGCGGTCATTATCGAAAATCCCATACTTGAGGAGCATATCAGCTTGCGGACCAGTCTGTTGCCTGGTTTGATAGACACGTTAGCACTTAATCAGCACCGAGAGTATCCACAAATGGTGTACGAAGTGGGCGAAGTCGTCCGCCTTGTCGCCGATGCGGCGCAGGAACGTCGCCTTTGCGCGGGCGTTATCGCATCCAGTGCAGCCAGCTTTACGGAAATGAAGAAGGTGGTGAAAGCAATTTTCCGTGAGCTTGGCTGTCCGTTCGAGGTCAATGAATCTAGCCATCCATCGTTCATTGAGGGAAGGCGTGCTGCGATTCTCGTTGATGAAGAGACTGTCGGAACTTTTGGCGAGATTGACCCCGATATATTGACTGAGCATAAACTAATCTATCCGGTCGCGGCGTTTGAGTTCCGTGTCTAAACGTACATGCGACGTCGCTAAAGGCGCCTTGCCAGACCAGTGTGGGCGAAAAACAGGTACGAGAGACGGCTCGAAGCACGCGCCACAGGCTCTCTAAATCTGCAGCTGCGTTCATTCGTGACGGGGTGGCACGCTGAAGAAGGGCAAAATCTAAGTGCGAGCGCACGATTCCATTAATTATGAACGGCAGCACGCTGCCTAGCCCGTTTGCGGATTTCATAGTTGGTGTCAACTACATGCCCCGTGAGCATGGCTACCAAATGTGGAGCGATTGGTCAGAAGCTCATATCAAGCTTTGGCACGCTTTCCAGCCTTTGCCGGACGTGGTCTCGCTGGAAGTCGTCGCAAAGTCCGACAAGCTACTTGAAATCGCGCGACTTAGCACGCAATGAGGCGTCGTTAACCGCGTTCACGCTTTTTTTGGCAAACGAGCTCCCAACTAGAAATAGTAACCAAGGCCTTGTGCTACGTCGATGCGACAGAGGAGATGACACATGTCTCAGTGTCGGTGCTCACGGTCGCTTGCATTACAAAAGCGGACCCGGAGGGATTTGAACCCTCGACCGCCGGCTTAGGAGGCCGGTGCCCTATCCTGACTAGGCTACGAGTCCGTGCATCTTGTTTGACAGTTATGCAGTGAACGCTTGAGTCTATGGGGTAGGGCAGATT
>JBAULJ010000162.1:0-1996 GCA_049578125.1 Halobacteriota archaeon | reverse complement strand
AAGCCCGCGGTAGTTCAGCTCGCCCTGGAGCACGTCCACGACCCAGCTTGCGGCTACCGACGGGTCGACGAGTGCGGCGACCGTTTCGTAGTAATCGGCGAGAGGCTTTGAGGCGGTGAGCACTTTCGCAAGGTAGTCTGAGATGCCGTACTGCTCGATAAATCGGCCACGTTTTGCGTCAGGAAGCTCTATCTCCGCTTGCTGCGGGAATTGTTTGACGAGCGGCTCGGGGTCGACTTGGGCGAGATCAGGTTCTGGGAAGTACCGATAGTCGTGCTCTTGCTCCTTTGAACGCAGCGAAATCGTGATGCCGCGCGCCTCGTCGAAGTGTCGCGTCTCTTGTGTGATGTGGATACCCCTCCGAAGCAGGTTTCTTTGGCGGGTTATTTCAAAGAGGAGCGCTTTTTCGACGCCCTTGTAGGACGAGATATTCTTGACTTCAGCACGTTGCCCACCTGCGATTGAGACGTTTGCATCGACTCTAAGGGATCCTTCGAGATTGCCGTCGAAGACGTCGAGATACTCGAGGATGTTGCGCAGCTTATTGATAAAGCGCCGCGCTTCCTTAGGGGTCCGAAGGTCGGGCTCGGTTACCACCTCGAGGAGCGGTACGCCTGATCGGTTATAGTCGATGAGCGAGTATTGGGCCTTTTCGATGGTGCCGCGGTAAGTGAGCTTCCCTGGATCTTCTTCTAAGTGCACCCGCCTGATCCGGATCTTTCGTTCCTGTCCTTCGCTATCTACCATCATGTAGCCATTTATACCGAGCGGAAAGTCATACTGGCTGATTTGGAAGCCTTTCGGCAAGTCGGGGTAGTAGTAGTTCTTCCTGTAAAACTGCGTGCGCTGGACAGAGCAATTGAGCGCTTTCGCGACCCGTTCAGCGTACACAACTGCCATTTCATTGATGACTGGCAAACTGCCCGGAAGGCCGAGGCAAATCGGGCACGTGTGGGTATTTGGCTCTGAGTCTTGATAGCGCGTTGAACATCCGCAAAACAGCTTCGAGTGCGTTGTCAGTTGGACGTGCACCTCGAGCCCTATGACAACGTCGGTTCTGTCCCTGATCATGTATGAACGTTTTGCAATCGCGGCCCCCTCCAGCCGGATGATACCCGCCGCGACTACGGCGTGCCTAGAAGCCGCTCTAATTACCAGGATATTTCGTCGATTTAAACTGGGAGCGCCTCGTACGTTTTCGAGCCACTCGATAGCTCAATCTCCAGCTACTAGTCAGAACGATGCCTTTTATAATTAACTGCGTGGGTGCGCTCGCTATGGATCTCAATCCGGAAGGCCGTTCGGAGGGCTTCTTAAAGCGGCTCAGAATCCACGGTAGTTAGTTCAGAAACAATTGAAAAGGTTTATCTGGTAATCAGCAGCTGATTTGTAGGAGGAATCCACATGAGCGCGCATAAATGGGCCATCTTATTACTTGTGAGTTTACTCGTGCTGACATCAGTTTGCGCCGTTGCAAGCGCACAGAGCACGCAAGGCACGGTGAAGATCAACTCGCCCTCTAAAAATGGCAAAGCTGGGCCTACTGAACCTGTGAGTGGCAAAGCACAACTCTCAAAGGGATATTCGCTTTGGATAGTGCCTTACGATCCTACCGCGGGCACATACTATCCGCAAGCCCCCCCGCTCACGGTGCGGAGTGATGCGACGTGGTCAACTCGTCTCTCGGTAGGCAGCACGTTCGGCGTTGGCAAGACGTTCCAGATTTACGCCGTTGTCGCTAATCCAAGCGCTAGTGGTGCCCTAAGCGCTGACGCCGCGCAGCGAACGGGAATAGCGAAACTGCCGTCAGGTGCGCAGGCCGTTGACGCGGTCACAGTAACGCGAGTCGCAGCAAACGTCGCTGGTTCGGCGTCAGCAACTCCATCACCAACTGCGCTGCCGACGACATCAGCCACTACATCGAGCGTGACTGCCGAGGCGAATCCGTCAACGACGAACGTCGTTCAAGTGAGTGCCGCAGCCAAGAGTCAGAACC
>JBAULJ010000161.1:0-6552 GCA_049578125.1 Halobacteriota archaeon | reverse complement strand
AACACCCGGTATTACTTCGTTCAGCTTTTCGAGTCCTTCAATGATGTCCATGACGATTCTGTGCGGCATTGCCATAGATATGTCGCCGGGCGTGACATCTTCGAGCGTGTTTTTCACGGGGTTTCTTCGTATCCGACTCCAAGTGGAGCGCTGACCGCGACGCAAATCCCCCATTCTTTGTATAATCGGATTGCCGCCACCTATGGTTGTCGCCAGTTTGGAGACCGATTTGCCGTATCTTGTGGTGTCTTCGAGTGGTTCCGTAAGTTCGGTTCGTACCAAGAAGGCAAAATTCGTATTCTCGGATCGTCGGCTCTTGAGAGAGTGCCCGTTCGTGCCGATGAAACCTTCGTAGCGCTCCTTGACAACAAACCCGTGCTCGTTCGTGCAAAACGTTCTCACGAAATCGTCGTACCGCTTTGTGCGAATGTGAAACTTCGGGTCGCGGTTTATGTTGGTTATCGGGTCCATTATTATCGACGGGACCTCCACGCGAACGCCGATATCTATCGCCCCATGCTTCGCGTCGATGCCGTGGCGCTTCACGAGGGTATTCACCCATTCCCCGCCAATTCGTCCCGGACAAAGCAGCGTAAACCGCGAAACAAGCTTCTCGCCGTGTTCCAACAATACCCCGGTGCACGTGTTATCCTCGATGAGCAGGTCGCGCACTTGAGCGTTTAGGCGAAAAGCAGTTCCGCGAGACCTGAGATCATTTTCAAAGTTTTCGATAATGCGGGGGGCGTTGTCTGAGCCCATATGGCGCTGTGGAATCTCGATGAAATGAACGCCTACTGAAGCCGCACCGCGCTTCAGCTTTTCCACTTGAACCCCCTCGGCGTTAAAAAGTTTTTCGGGGGCGCCGTACTTGAGGAACAGGCTGTCGACATAACCCACAAGTTCCCACGCAGACTTCTCATTCCCCGTAATTGCGGCCAGGTCGCCTCCGATATCCGGCCGGAGATTAAGGGTGCCATCAGAGAACGTACCGGCACCGCCGACGCCGCACATAATGTCGCACTCCTTACACTCCGCGCATTTCCCGGTGTCTTCCATAGGGCATCGGCGCTCTTTGATGTCGCGCCCGCGATCGATGACCAACACGCCTATGCCCCGGTCCGCGAGCTCGTTTGCCGCGCACATGCCGGCAGGACCGGCTCCTATGATGATGACGTCCCAGTCTGTGTCTTGTTTCGATCCAGTGCGTTTCACGCTACGTCACTATCTTCTCAATTTCGTCGAGAGCGATTGCGCGCTTGACCTCAAGCGCCAGGCGTCGTCCTGAACTCATCCTTGTCCCAAACAGCGAATTTCCGTACGGGGCACCCACGTTCGTATGGACGTTTGTGCCTCCGCCGATGCGCGTTGCGATGTCATAAACGTAAAAGTCCATATTTTGATCAACGATAGTCTGCAGGCAAAATGGCCCAATGATCGGAGCGCTATAATGTCGCCTAGAGAACTCGACAAATCGCTCGGCCATGAGGTACACTCTTTCGAGCAGCGACTCTCTAAGGGACGCGTTGGCATGGCCGACGATCGTCATAAGTGGGTCACGGTACTGTGCGGGCAGCTCTAACTGTTGCTCAGCGGGAATGCGCACTAATCCGTCTAGGTTGCTTTCAAATCTGAAGTCAATCCCGAGAAGCTCGATCTCATCATCGATGGGAGAATAAAAGAAGTTAAAGTTGAACACCGGGCCAATGATGTACTGTTCAATACGGGCGTCTTTGAGGGCTTCGGTCGTAATAATCTCGCGGTCGAGGAGGCGCTCGACCTTCGCGTCGAACTCATCAGGAGAAGCGGCCGTGAAGAACCCGCGCTCGAGCGTCATATACTTATGATGGAGCTTCACCATCACGAGCGTGTCTATGTCGTCTTTGCTCGTGTAGTGTTTCGGGATAGGAATGCCCGCTTGTTGACTGACCCAGTAATAGTTTTCTTTTTCAGTCTCTCTGTCTTCGATTTTCAACATGTCACGCGTGCCGACGAGCGGCAACCTGAACTCATCCTCGACGCGGTGCACGCCGCTGTAAACCACAAAAGACCGATTGGGGATAAACAGCGTATTTTTCTTGATGAGCTGTTGCTGTACGCCTTCAGTTAGAATCTCATCAAACTTGTTAAGGACGAGCGTCTCATCAACGAGGCCTTTTTGAAGTCCGTTAACGGTCCGACCTTTATAATAATTCGTGTAAAGCCCATCTCGCCCTTTTTGGCATACGACCAGGTTCGGGAGCCCCTCGTCGCGGGCACCGTCACAGACGTCTAACGCGGAGTGAGAGCCTAGCACGCCGATTGTGAGATTCTTTTTGTCATATTCGCTTACCACATCTATGACGTCCCGTTTCGTTATCATGAAAATGCCCCGCCAATATGTTCATTAAGTGCATATAAAGGTTTTCGGACGCCTTTTGCTACGGCGTCATGCTGCCTATTTGTCGCTCAACGGAAAAAAGCTAGACCCACGCTGAGCAACTCTTCTAGCGGCGTACTTAACAAAAAAGGACGTCAGACTACGCTCGGCTTTATTCAGGAGGTTCTGTTTTCAGGAGAACGAGTTTGTCGCCAATGGTCTTGATGAATCCGCTCAATTCGTGCAGTAAGGTGTCCAGTCCGGCAACTTCATTTTGATCGCGCTTCAGAAGTCTGACCATGTAGTCCAGGTCAGCGAACTCGGCCGATAGTTCTCCAAGCTTGTCCAATACGTCGTCATATGTGACAGCTACTGCGAGCTCTATCCTCCCTTCATTATCGAATTGAGGTGCAATGGCAGTTCTTATGTCCATTCGTGTGATTTATGTGCCAAGCTGGCGAATAGAAGGCCGCCCGTCGTGTCTGCGCGGGCGTTCCTTGACTACATTTTTACAAACAGCTTACCTTTGCCCTTTTCACCGTGATCTCCATTCAGAACTTGGAATGTTGCCCTCACTCCGTCGATTTCAAGCTCTTCAGTCCCATTCGTCGAGAAACCAGGCATCATGGCTTCGATAGTTCCGAGCACGTAGATGTTTCCGCGGATCATGAATGCACCGACGCGCCCCGGCGAGTTTCCGTGGATAATAATGCTCGGGAGAGCATCTTTTGCCCCAATGCCCCTGCCCATGTGGATCCCGGCATTGATATTGACGTTGCCCTTGACTGTGATCGTGCCGCCCATCATGTACTCGCCCACGCTTTGGCCTGCATTTCCATTTACGACGATCTTTCCGCCTTTCATGCCACGCCAGTCGCCGCGGTAAGAAGCGCCGCAGTAGTTGCCGACGTTCCCTTCAAAGAGGATATCGCCGCCCTCCATCTGGATAGCACAAAAGGCATCAGCGTCTCCTTTTACACGTATTCTACCGCCCTTCATCCAGGCGCCACAGTACATGTCCACGTCCCCTTTGCAAAGCACTGCTCCGCCTGTCATCTTGGTGCCGATGTACTTAACTCGCGGGACGTCGCCAGCTACGATAATCCCTTGGTCCTCGGCCGAGTCGGCCACTTTCCCGGCGACGTGGAAAAACCGCCCAAGCGTCCACCTGGTATTTCCCTCGAGCACTGGCAGCTGCTCGATTTCTTCGAGAGTTTTGCCGCACACGGCGTCTGGCGTTATAACGGGAGCCTCGAGCACGAGATATTCGACGTCTTTCGGTGTCAGCGTTAAGCGTTCCATTTACGCGCCTCCTGCAACTTGTTGCACGCCTGTCCGTTTGGAGTAGTACTTTTTCATGAGCTCCACAGGTCCGAGTACAGGGCCGCTGGCCTTTTCAACTTGAACTTTCAAGTTTTTGTATGCCGGGCTTCCTGTTGATTCAGTTTCTGGGGTGACGACGATGTTCGCCCACGGACCGCGAGGGATGAAGATCTCCCCTCTTTGCTGCCTGTCGGTCTTTTTCGCCCTCAGGATGACGCTATCGTCGTACTCATTGGTGACTTCTACAAACCACGGCTTACCCAATTCTTCGAAGTCTTCAGGATTAATGTCGCAGTATGCTGCTTCTTGGGTGTATTCGTCGGTAAATTTGCGCCCGCCTTTGATAACGGCGCCCTGAAACGCGGTGCCGCCGGTATTGAGTATTATGTCCATTTTGTTATCCTCTTGAGTCCGCTAAACGCTCCGGGTCAGGAGCTTATCGAGACGTTGCACAAACTCTTCTTCTGAAAGCGAAGTCGTCTGAGGTTTCGTCTCCATCTTTCCTTCTGCCTTTTCGCGTGCGGCCAGTTTCTGCTCAACAGCGTCACGCAACTGCATACACGTGTCTTCATTTGACTTCGTGAAGTCAAATGGCGGGTCGCAGAAGCTTCGCGCGTTGATCGGCACGTTGTCCATCCGATAGAAAGTGCCCGAGCATTCCATCCCGTCCAAAACACCGGGCAGCACGACGTCGCTTATGAAGGCTTGTGGTCCTTCTGCTGTTTCTATGGAAACAACGGGGACTTCACACATCCTCTCGACGGCTTTCTTCGGTAGGTGAGCCCCCAGATCGGCGCACATAACGAACACCGCGTCGACTTCGGCCCTCCGAAGCGCGTCAACGCACGAGTACTCGCCTGGTTGATAGCGTGGCTCCCCAGTGGAGAAGTCCACGGCGAACGGGAACCCGCACGTCCACGAGAGGACTTCATTGAACCCTGCGACGTTACAATGCCCTCGGTTTGCCAAGATCACGAACTTGCCGTAATTGTTTCCGAGCTGCGTCAACCGCATCGCCATTGATGCGTTGTAGTGTTTGCCGCGGGTACTCGCAATACCCAAACCAACCCAGATCACTCCAAAGCGTGCTTCCATGACCATTTTTGCCGCTTTGTGTATATCCTCCCGGCTGATGCCGGTTACTTCTGTAAAGGATTCGTGCGGCTCAAACCCGTTGAGAATCGTCATAAGCGCGTCGAGCACCTCAAAATCGGTACCTGGCTTGAGCTGAAGATGGAGGTCGGCGTGCTCAGCGGTCGTCGAGCGTCTCGGGTCGACGACGATTATCTGTCGCCCAAAGCGACCTTGCCCTGTGAAGAAGCCGCGCTGGAAAACCGAATGGCGGCTCAAGTGCCTCGGGTGTGAGTCTTCGGGATTGGCGCCCCAGTAGATGTCGAGATCTGCTCTGTTTCGGGTTTCACCGAGCGTGCAGCCGGCCATTCCCACGTCTTGGCTGGCCATAACTGTCGGCCCGTGACAGATCGTCGCGTTGCCATCAACCAGTCCTCCCACCATTTCTGCGATCTCGATGGCTACGGCCATAGCCTCGGTGGTCGTTTCGCTGCCGACAAAAAAGAACGGTCGTTTCGCATTTACGAGAATCTCAGCTGCTTGGTCAATTGCCTCGCTCCACGGCGCTTCCTTTCCGTCGATCAGTGGAGCGGTAATTCGATGAGGGCTTCGAAGCTCCTTGAACTTCGCATCGCCCATAATGCATGCACTTCGCGTAACGACCGATACGTCGTCAAGCTCGACTTCAATATCGTCGCAAGCGATGCCGCATACGGGGCACGTTACGTCAGTGCATGTTATCTTGTCGCTAGTTTCACTTTTTTGTGCTTCAGAGCTCATTTTAGCACCTCAATTCGCATTTCTTGGCCTCGAAGGTCGGACTGCAGCTCACTCAAATCAGAGTGCACAACTCATATTTCCGATCAATTATCAAGCCAAGCTATTCAAGCCATGCGAATTATGCCTCTGCGCTAGCGATATTACAACAAAGTTATATCGCTACGTTCTAAGAGGCTAACGCAAAATATAAAAGTATCGTTATAATGAATGAGTTATATCGCTACTTGCGCTATTGCAGGCGGTAAAGTACCATGAGTGTCTCATTTCAAGAACTTGAAGCGTTGATGGAACGGAATGGCACGGAAGAGAGAATTCGCCAGTACGTACGGCAGTGTGTGTTATTCCATAGTTATGCTGCCCCAGGATTGCTCATTGGAATATTTATGGTCGATCTAGCCCTTGAGAAACTGGGCGCGGAGCCAAACGATAAGCTTTATGCAGTGGCCGAAACATCGAAGTGCACCCCGGATGCGGTGCAAGTCATTACTCATGCCACTTTAGGCAATCATCGACTGCGAATAATCGAGTCAGGACGATTTTCAATTACGCTGAATAGACCTTCTTCAGGAAAAGAAGCTGAGGGGATACGCGTTTATATCGATGCCGCCAAAATCAATGCGTATCCAGTACTCAATCAATGGTATACGAACGACCCAGCGTTCAAGCACGTAACCGATAGGGACGTGGTCTACGACGAGATTATGCGGGGGGGCCGAAATATCTTGTCGTGGGAGCCGGTCAGGGTAGTGGTGCCTCGGAAGGCACAATGGGCGGCCGTGACGTGCCCCGTATGCAGTGAGATAGTGCCAGATTATTTGCTTAAGGATGGCACGTGTGTAACCTGTGCAGCAACAAAACATTATGAAAAACCGCCGTAACCCTCGTTGAAGCGGTTCTCGAAACGATGATTGGTGCGGTTAATGCCTATATCTATTCCCAATATCCCGTTCTGCGCATCTTTATTAAGGGTTATTTACATGGAAGATGCAACGCTGTCACAACGAGGGTGATAGACACGTGAA
>JBAULJ010000160.1:0-9045 GCA_049578125.1 Halobacteriota archaeon | reverse complement strand
TCATGTTCTGAGTCTGATCCGTCTTGCCGAGCAATGGCCCGAAGAATGGCCCAAGAAGCCCGTTTTCGGCGGTCGCGCTGTTGGCAGTCGTGGTGGTAGTCGTTGAAGTACTCGTTGCGGAAGTCGTCGAAGTCGCCGTCTGTGCATAGACCGCGCCTGCAAATGCCACTGACGCGATGAGCACTACGAGAACGCTCACTACTAATGTGCGTTTCTTCGTTTGTTTTCACCTCCATTCCCTCGTCTGCGCAGAAGGGACCAACGTCGCCTCTGCGAGGGCACCGTGAAGCTAGCTCGCTCGATTCTACGTTTAGAGCAAAACCGCTTCCGCTGCCCTACCCAAATATGGACGATCTACCTTATCTGCGAAGCGTGTGAAACCAGTTTCCAACTTGATAACCCACGTATTTTGTTACGCGCTCTGTTTTCTTTGATTCCTGACGTCGCGGAAAAGTGCGTAATAAGCGCGCGGTGGTCGGTGAAATCTCGCTAGTCGCCGGAAAAAAAAAACAAGCCGATACGACGACCGAGATACTTGAGAAACCAGTGTCGCAGAGACCTTACTGAGCCTTCGCGCACAGCCTCAGGTACCTGAAGCAACTGTCAAAGACCGCACACTACGCCACGGCGATGTTTGATTGGTCACGCGGGGCGGGCTGGCTCAAGGTCAAAGACGTCGTATACCCATAGAGTGCGCTTCTGCCAATCTTTACACAGCGCCCTTTTCGATACGCGGTATTTGGCAGAAAGCTTCTCGAGGATGTCGGACATGTGCAGTTTAGCGACGTACAAACGGTACATCTCTCGTCTCCTCGAGTACAACTCCGCTTTTTTCGTCATGGTCAACCTTTTTTGGAGAGACGTTGCTTTCTCCCGAATGAACTTATACTTTTTCTGGAAATAGAGGTCCGAGGGCGTGTATTGGCCAGCTAATCTACTTGAGTAAGGACGAGGCTCACATCCAACCTTTCTCCATCCAATAATCGTATTGATGCCTCCAAGCCTCTTTATTTGCTTTCACCAGTTGCCTGAAAAACGTGCCTCTCTCGGCAATCGCGCTTTCCTGATCAGCGTACTTACGCTTTCTCTGTATCGCGTCCGCGAGAGTTTGTCCAAGGCTAATTGCTTCGGTAATCGCCGCATCTAACGCTGCAGGATTCTGACCAATAGCAACGCCGACCTCTCCAACCGTCACTGCACCTAACTGGTTCAAGAAGTACGTCATATAGCGAAGCACCTCGCTGATGCCCGAACTCCCTGCGGTCGTCACAGCACATCCATATTTCCCCACGAGCATCTGGCAATGGATTGCGTCAGCCAAGCGGTCGATCATTGTCTTGAGTTGAGCGGTGACGCCATTGATATACACCGGTGAGCCGAGAACGATCCCGTCAGCGCGCATCATTTTTGCCCACAATTCAGTGAGATCATCCCCCTGAATGCACTCGCCTTCGGCGTAACAAACCTGACACCCTATACAATACTGTATGTCCAGTGCGCCGATATCGACCAGTTCCGTTTCTGCTCCGTGCTGCCTCGCACCTTCTAGGACAGCGTCTACTAGCTTCAGCGTCCGACTGTTCTTCCCGCGGGGACTGCTGTTTATTCCAAGTATTTTCATCGTTGCACCTCGATTACGTACAATATAAACCTCGTGCCATAATTAAGGTTTCAGACTTGCAGCACACATACCTTTATCGTGTTTCTGTGAAAGACCAAGTTTGCGTGGTTGACTTCGATTCGTTTTATGAGGGTGCGCCACCGTGGGACATCGGCCGCCCTCAAAAAGAGTTCGTGCAGCTGGAAGAAGCGGGGGAAATCGTTGGCTCCGTGCTTGATGTCGGATGCGGGACTGGAGAGAACGCACTGTTTCTTGCGAGTCAAGGACATACCGTATGGGGAATAGATCTTAGCCCCATCGCGATCAAGAACGCACAGAGCAAAGCGGAGCGGCGCAAGCTAAACGTCAACTTTCTCTTATGGGACGCATTGGATCTGCATAATCTTGGGAAAGCATTCGATACTATCATCGACTCGGGATTGTTCCACGTGTTGAGCGACACAGAGCGCCCCCTTTTTATCACGAATCTGGCGGCCGTTCTCTACCCCCGGGGGACTTATTTCATGCTTTGTTTCAGCGATTTGGAACCCGGGACATATGGTCCGCGACGGGTTACGCAGGCCGAAATAAGGGGTTCATTTGAACCTCCGTGGCGCATTAATTACATCAAGTCGGCGCAGAAGGAAGCCCGACACCACCCCAACGGCATCCGCGCGTGGCTCTCGTCAATTTCGAAGGTGTAGGGGGGCGTGCGATTGCAAGGCTAAGGAAGTCCAGAAGCCCGCGTTCTCGAGGGATAGCTCATCCGCGTCTGGTCTACACCTATCAGCAATTTCGCGTGAAAAGCATATACGTCTAGCGAGCGTCCCCATCAATAATTTAGGAGAGTGTGCATGCACAGCAAAATCGCTGAAGCCGTCAAGTTGCGCCGCGGACCGGTCGCCATTCTGCTGACCGATCACAAACCCGAAAATGCGTTGGAGTTCACGGAAGAGGGTGGGCAAAAGAACCGCTGCATCATTCCGTTGTTCGTCGCCGCCACGAACGGGCGCACCGCAGTGCTCGAAAAAGAGACTGTCCTCTGCCCGGGCGGGCAGGTGGGGCTCTGCTTTGGCCCCTACCAGCTGGGCTATATCGACTACTTCCTCTCAACCGGAAAGGAAGGGAAATTTGAGGGCGAATACCGAAAGAAAACCCCTGACCTAGTGCGACAATTTATAAAGAACCTCCCCGATATCGCCCTTCCGACGCGCTACGTGGTGATGAAACCGCTTGATGAAGTCACCGATAATGAAATCGACGAGACCGCAATCGTCGTCTTCGTCGTGAACGCCGACCAGCTATCCGCGCTCGCGACTCTGGCGAACTTCGACCGACCGACCAACGATAATGTCTCGACGCTGTTTGGCTCTGGATGCGGAAGTCTGGTCATGCAAGTGCTCGATCAGGGTCGGGCCGAAATGCCAAAGGCCGTGATTGGCCTCACCGACATCACCGCACGCAAGTACCTCGACAAAAGTGAGCTGTCCTTTAGCGTGCCCTTCAAGCGGTTCCTCGAGATGGAAGCGAACGTCGACGAGAGCTTTCTTACCAAGGGGAAGGATTGGCCTGAAATTTTAGAGCGGCTCTGAAAGCCTAAGAAAGCGCAAAAAAACCTCAATCGGGCTGCGATTTCATCGCAGGTTTTTGCTGCCCGATCAAGGTAGTCGCCGGCAAATGCCAGCTATGCGAATGGCGCTTACAGCTTTTCCATCCACGTCTTCATCATTTTCAAGGTTTCGACCTTGTGCTGCAGGTACTCGATCTTAAACTCCTTCTTCATAATGCGCTCATCGAGCTTGCGCATCATTAGCTGCTTTTTCGCCTCTTCATCGAGTTTCTCCCACATCATCATCTCGGCCCATTTGCCCTTGCCCATGTGATGTAGCGTTCCCATTGCTCCTTCAGATTTTTCCCACATTACGTTTCACCTCATTTCGACATTCGCGAGCCGTCACGCCTGCACGCTCGTCCCCTGTATCATTAGTCCAAGGGAGTAGCCGACATGACAGCGCGAAGGCCCGTGCAAATCGCTTGAATACAATCAGCACAACGCTGGCGTGGAAGCGCCCCTGTTTTATTGCACGACAATCGTTCCTTTCATAGAGGGATGGATGCTGCAATGATACGGAAATGTTCCCGTCGCATTGAACTGATGCATGAAGCTATCGCCCGGGTTGAGATTGCCCGAATCGAATAGCCCCATATCAGACGTGACAGTGTGTGTCGTTGAATCCGCATTTCCCCACGTGACGTTCGCGCCTTGTTTA
Source organism: Halobacteriota archaeon (assembly GCA_049578125.1). GTDB lineage: Archaea > Halobacteriota > Bog-38 > Methanoflorentales > Methanoflorentaceae > Methanoflorens. The sequence continues at coordinate 5,175 of JBAULJ010000160.1, read as the reverse complement.
ACGGTGAGCGTCGACGGGGTGAAAGCAAGGCTTTTCATCGTAACCGTGTTTTGGACGGCTGGGCTGCCAGCCGTCGCCGTCGCGCTGGGACTTGGATTAGACGTCGACGTGCAGCCAGCGATCATCGCGGCTGCGACTACTACAGCAGCCAACACAAATAGAGTTCGCTTCTTCACTTTTTCGTCTCCGCGCATAGCGCGCTTGCGTTTGCACGCTTAAGTCGCTCTGTCATTGCTCGCATTCTTAATCAGTGTTGTCCGCGGAATTCATTGTTGAGCCATCTCTCCATCAACCAGCGGCCCTCTACCAGGAAAATTTTGATAATCTCGAGCGCTTTGCTGTCAGAATCGCCGTCATCGTGTGCGAATGTGTCATTCCTGTACGCTAAACCTAGTGGCACTTTTGCCGGCGCTTCTCGCTAGACACCTCCACAGCGCCCAGTCTTTGCTCCAAATGAGATAGACTCAGCGTCCATTTGAACGTGTTTTATGCTTTTCTTCCCACTTATGTCCAACAAAAGACCTGCATCGACCACCTCGGTGAAGCCCTACATAAACTATATAGTGCACGTTATGCATTTGGCAACGATGCTTCTCTTTTTGCCACTTGCTCACCCGCCAGTAGCGGCTGCGTATCTCGGTGGTTTCGACTACAATGCTACACATTTCATCCGAGCTCTCAACGATGGCGGCTTTTTTAACTCGCTATTTTGGTGGGTCACGTTCACGGGCAGCCTCACCTTCATGGTGCTTATCACGATCGCGCTCTATCTCGCCGGTGCCCGCAAGGAAGCGCTTGTCTTCGCGCTGGTCTTTGTCATAGCGAATGCGGTCTCGTTTGGACTAAAGTACGCCATTGCGCGCCCTCGGCCGAGCGATTTAGGCGTGGCGCCCGAAGCCCAGCCCGCGTTTCCAAGCGGCCACACCACGAACGCCTTTGCCTTCGCGACGACGCTCTCATCCTATCATCGTAAGTTCAGCGTTGTGCTGTTCACATGGGCCCTGCTTGTTGCCTTCAGCAGGGTCTACCTCGGCCTCCACTACGTCACCGACCTCATCAGCGGGGCGATCGTCGGCATCACAGTAAGCATCATCGTCACTCGTGCTGCGAAACGTGTCGACGGAGAAGTCACGCGCATCGCGAACACGCCATCTGCACCGACTACTTGGCGAGAAGCAATTAAGCTGCCGCTCGTATTCATCACGCAGCTTAGTCAGGTGGTTTACGCTTTAGTTATGAAGCGTACGTAGCAAGAGTTTACCTAACGTTCGATCTTAGCGACGATATCTATTTAAGTGCGCCTCGGTATGGGGGATGGTGCATGTTGCTAACGCAGGGCGTAATGGCCCTGAGCATTATCATCATCGGCACACAGTGTCGAGGCAGCGAGGTGTGATTCGTCCAGAAGGAGTCCGGCACGTCGACGCTGCCCCTAGAACAGAGGTAGTGCTATATTTTTTAAGGTAGCGCTTTAAAATCGAAGAGCCCCGTCGAGAGGTTAAAGAACTATGTCCAACAGAATCTAAGTATTAAGAGCAACCTGTATTATGAATATACTGGAGACAAGGCAACTATATGATTAACTTTTTCCTCAATTTCGACCAATACCTCCCGGGACTTGTCGAGGTTTACGGCTTCTGGATATATCTAATACTCTTTGTGATCATTTTCTGTGAAACTGGCTTCGTCTTCATGCCGTTCCTCCCTGGGGATTCGCTCCTTTTTGTGGCCGGCACGCTCGTGGGATCCACCGTTCTGAAGATTGAGCTTCTCTTCGTCTCTCTTTCTGTTGCAGCAATCCTCGGAGACACGGCAAATTACTGGATCGGCCGTACTGCAGGGAAGAAGGTGCTGACTATAAAGTACTTCGTGGTAAAACACGAGCACCTTGAAAAAACAGAGAAGTATTTTCAGAAATACGGGGGGCTGACCATTGTCATTGCCCGTTTCATCCCATTCATCCGGACATTCGCACCATTCCTTGCAGGCATAGGGAAGATGAGATACCGCTGGTTCCTGATGTACAACGTCGTGGGTGGAATTTTGTGGGTCTTGACTTTCCTCCTTGCAGGATATTTCTTTGGCAATATTCCAATCGTCCAGGATAATTTCCAGCTCGTGGTTCTGGCAATTATCGGCCTTTCCCTCTCTGTAGTCTTCTCGATGATCGTGGGGGCAATCCGCTCGCTTAGACCCCGCCCGGTCCCGACCGCCGATAATCGGAAGGCAATCAAAGCACTGGATGATCTGGAGTTTAAGGAGAAGTGAGGAAACACTTTTTTAGCATCATTCCCGTGGTGTCGGTTTAGCATACATAGGCGTCCTCTTAGGCCCCCACTGGACGGACATCGAAGGCTTACTCATTTATCTTGACATTGCAGTTATTGTGGGTATCGTCGTCCTCATTGCTTACGTTATATATCACCGAGAGCGAATTGTGTCACACATACGCTCGTAAGAGGAGTGCTCGGTGCGTTGCTGTCGGCAAGCTTATCGAGGGCGTTCTCAGTTCCTTTGAGTTGAAAGTGCCTTTAGGTGAGCGTTTGAAGCGCGAGTGTAGCAACCTGGCATCATCTTAGGGGAATATTTTTCGCTTTCAGACAACGATTGAGGTGAAGAAGAGATGGCAAGACGTAGGTGCTCGCGAGAATACTATCCCTTTTCATAACACGCTATAAATCGCTTTTGAGGCTTCGAATAGCACAAGGCTGCTCAGTCCGGCCGCTACGCTCGCAATTGTCGCCGCGGCAGAGAGTGGGGCAAAAAGAAATACCCCTTGCAAAGCCGGTATGTAGAGTGCCCCTGCAAGGAATACAACTGCTCCGCCCGATACATACCAGAGCGCCCGGTTCGACCTCCGCACAGAGTCAACTAAGGTGCCTGTCCACGATCGGATACTGAGTATGAGGCACAAATTGGCAATAACGAGCGTTGTGAAAGCCATCGTACGCGCTTGATTTTCATTGTGCCCGTAAGCGGTTGCGCCGACATAGACGAGCATTACGATCATTAAAATACCCATACCCTGGAACAGATTCACGCTCAATTGCCTGCGCGTAAACAGAGGCTCGCGCGGATTGCGGGGGGCCCGGCGCATCACATTGAGATCTGCAGGCTCTGCTTCAAAAACGACTGATGATACGGGATCAATAATAAGCTCTAGAAATGCGATATGGATCGGCAAGAGGATGAGAGGCCAATGGAAAAGCACTGGAAGGAGCGTTACACCTGCGATAGGCACGTGAATCGCGAGGATATACCCCATCGCTTTCTTAATATTGTCATAAATCCGCCGCCCGAGCCTGACTGCGTGTACGATAGAAGAAAAGTCATCGTCTAGTAATACCAGTGACGATGCCTCGCGGGCAACGTCAGTGCCTCTTTTTCCCATGGCAACGCCTATGTCTGCCGCTTTCATTGCAGGAGCGTCATTCACGCCATCACCCGTCATAGCAACGACTTCGCCGTTGGCCTTGAGGGCTTTCACCAAACGAAGCTTCTGCTCAGGAACTATTCGAGCGAAGATGCACGCGGTTTTGATACGCTCCTGAAGAGAGCGATCATCGATTTTTTCGAGCTCTGGCCCTGTGACAATCTCATCGCGCGGTGCGAGTCCGATATACTCTGCGACGCTGCGCGCGGTCCCGGGATAATCACCAGTTATCATGATTACCCGTATTCCTGCATCGTAGCACTCCTTTACTGCTTGCTGGACCGTGGGCCGCACAGGGTCGATTAGTCCAATCAATCCCAGGAACTCAAATGCAAAGTCGTGCTGTTCCGTTGGGAGCTTCTCCGGCCGGAATTGCGCCTCCGCCACGGCCAACACGCGCAGCCCTTCATCAGCGAGCGTAGAAATGTGCCGCGCAAGGTCGCGCTCTTGCACATCAGAAAAATTGCACAGATCAGCTATTGCTTCGGGTGCACCCTTCGCGGCGATGATGTAGTCCCCCCCGTTAGGAGATCGCCACACTCGTGACAGTGCCAGCAAGCGTTCCGATAGGGGGTACTCTCGTTCAAGCATCCAATCGGCGTGGAGGTGCTCAGTGGCAGCTAAGAAATGCTCGCCTAACGCCTTAAACGCCTTTTCCATCGGATCGAACGGGTCTATCTGACTTGCCAAGATACTGTACTCGACGATCTCGTGGAACGATTCAGGGAGTACCTGTCCCGAATCATAGTCAACATCGTAGAGCTGACCGTTCGCAAAAAGGGTTTTCACCGTCATGCGATTGAGCGTGAGGGTGCCCGTCTTGTCAGTGCAGAGGACAGTCGCAGCGCCAAGAGTCTCGACCGCAGGCGCATTGCGGGTGAGCACCTGCTGCTGAGAGATGCGCCACGCCCCGAGCACCAGAAACACGGTAAGCACGACAGGAAATTCCTCTGGGAGCATTGCCATTGCTAACGCAATGCCGGCGAGAAGCCCGTCAAGCCAGTTACCCCGCGTTGCTCCGTAGATAAACACGACAACGAGGAACAACAAGAGCCCAACAAGTGCAATATTGCGCACAAGTCGTTCGGTTTGAACCTGAAGCCCCGTCTTTTCGCTATCAAGTGAGCGAATGGCCGTGCCAATCTTTCCTATCTCAGTCTCAGCCCCTGTGGCGCGCATCTCTGCCACGCCGTTTCCACGAACGACGAGTGTGCTTGAGTACACAAACGGCGTTCCTTCACCGCCAGCGCGTTCCATTTCCGACCCTTCGCTGCCAGCCTTTTTTCGCACCGGCACCGATTCGCCGGTCAGCAGCGACTCGTCGATCGACAGATTGATGCTCGAGAGCAGGATGCCGTCTGCCGGGACGCGATCGCCTTCGTACAGGACGACGATATCTCCGCGCACAACTTCGCGACCGGCAATCCGCCGTGCCTCTCCCTCGCGAATGACAAGGGCGCGCGGGCTTGAGAGATCGCGAAGCGCTTCTAACGTACGTTCCGTCCGCCGCTCCTGGTAAAAGGTGATTCCCATGATCACGAAGACGAAGCTCAGCAAAATGAGCGCCTCCTGACGATCACCAACGAGCAGATAGACGCCGCCCCCGCCTAGAAGGAGCAGAAACATAGGCTCGCGAATGACCCCTAACACAATGGCTAGGATGCTGCGCGGCTTTTCGGACGGAAGCTCGTTGTAGCCTTCCTTCTGGAGTCGTCTCTGCGCCTCTTGGTGCGAAAGTCCTG
>JBAULJ010000159.1:0-7422 GCA_049578125.1 Halobacteriota archaeon | reverse complement strand
CGCCCGCACGACACACTCGCATACATCGATGAAGACGGACCGCAGCTCCTGCAATGGGATGATGAAACGCGAAATGTACACGAATTTGAGGAGAATTAGGACTTTTTAGCGACAGCAGCGTGTTTTTGACTCTGACAAAGTGATATTCGTCTCTAACAGCGATCGATGGTTACTATCTGTGGGCGTTGCTGGTCGTCGTCTGATATAGGCGATGACTGTTCGTGCTAAAATCAGGCATAGGTAATATAGGCACAACAAGGGATCGAATGAAACAAAAGATAGACATCAAAGCATCCACTGCCTGAGCACGTTTCCTCCTTTACCATTAATTGCATGTGCTTTAAAGAGCCATTTATTACTGCATAAACACAAATCCCTATGAGACAGAAACTGAACATGATAACCCTCGGCGTTGCCGACATGAAGAAGGCCTTGGATTTCTATGAAAAAGGCCTTGGCTGGAAACGATCTTCTGCAAGCCTGGAGGACCTTATATTGTTTCCCCTGGGAGGCATCGTGCTGGCGCTATGTCCCCGGCAATTATTAGCCGAAGATGCTTTGGTGGAAAACACCGAAACCGGCTTTTCGGGCATCACGCTATCATACAATGCCCTGTTTGAAAAGGAGGTTGAGGAGGTTCTGGAAAAAGTCAAAAAACTTGGGGCAAGGATCTTGCGCCCTGCCCAAAAAGCGTTCTGGGGCGGTTATTATGGCTATTTTAAAGATCCCGATGGCCATGTCATTGAAGTAGCCTATAACCCTTTCTGGGAGCTGGATGAAAATGATAATCTCAAATTACCATGAGAAAAAGGAATCCCCTACAGAAATTAACTGATATACCTGGGGTCGGGAAATCTATTGCCAATGATTTACGAAACATCGGCATACATCGGGTTGACGATTTAAAAGGTATGGATGCCAAGCGTATGTACGAACTTTCAAATGCCTTCGCCGGTAAGGTTCAGGACCGTTGCCTGCTATATGTTTTCCGCTGTGCGGTATATTTTGCAGAGACAGCAGAACATAAACGTAAACCTGAAAAACTGAAGTGGTGGAATTGGAAGGATGAGAGAGCATTAAGATAGCAACGGTGCTAATACCTACCGGCGTTTATAGAAAAACATTTGAGATAAAAGAATTATATGCTGAAAATAAAACGATAATAATTACTAAAATCATAATTAGACGCTAGTTTTTATTTTATTCTTGTAGTAATATTAGCATAAAACAGTATTTTAGGAGGCAAGACAAATGATTTCCACAAAATTGAACCAAGCTATTAACGAGCAAATAACTTTCGAATTTTATTCAGCCCACATTTATTTATCAATGGCTGCCTATTGTGCTGCTATTGATCTGCCAGGCTTTTCACATTTTTTAAGAGTGCAATATCGTGAAGAGGTAGATCATGCGATGAAGTTTTTTAATTTTGTAGCTGAAATGGAAGGCAATGTTAAGATTACTGGTTTCCAAGACCCACAAGCAGATTTTAGCTCTGTTTTAAATGCTTTTGAGATAGCATTAAACCATGAAAAAATTGTCACAGGTAGAATTTACGACTTAAAAACTATTGCTATAGAAGAAAAAAACTATGCAGCTTCAGGCTTCCTTGAGTGGTATGTAAATGAGCAGATAGAGGAGGAATCTAATTTTACGGCTATCGTTAGGCGCTTAAAAATGGTAGCTCATGATCCTGCTGCCTTGTTTATGTTAGATAACGAGTTGGCAGCAAGGGTTTATGTTCCACTCTTAGAAGCAAATGTCTAAAATTATCACAGTGCGCCGTTGGGACTAGCCCCATAAGTCATGGAAGAGGCAGACCTGGTCCTTTCGTTTTTTAAGATGGCCTTCCCTCACCAGATGATGCGGCTGATACTTTTGGAGCAGATATACCGCAGCTTTCGGATAATTCACGGCCAACCTTACCATAAATAGATAATCCAAACAAAGTCCCGAGGCATTAAAAGAAGTTAGCTCAATAGTAGTTCAATAAGATCAATAGATACCAAGTAATAATTCGAAAAAGGAGATTGAAGCATATGTCTAAAACTGAAGAGTTCTTGAAAGAAGCATTTGCGGGAGAGTCCCAGGCCAACCGCAACTACCAGGCATTTGCAGCCAAAGCAGATAAAGAAGGATACTCCCAGGCAGCCAAGCTGTTTCGGGCAGCTTCTGAGGCAGAGGCAGTTCATGCCAACAACCATCTAAGGGCTATGAAAGCCATCCGGTCCACTCCAGAAAACCTCAAGGGGGCCATCTCTGGCGAGGATCACGAGTATGAGAGCATGTATCCGGAGATGATTGAAACGGCCAAAGCCGAGAAGCTAAAAGACGCCGAAATGTCCTTCTACTTAGCCAACGAGGTGGAGAAGATCCATTCCCAGCTTTTTAATAAGCTTCTTTCCAACCAGGGCAAATCAACGGAGACTTTCCCCTATTACGTCTGTCCTTACTGCGGGAATACGGTGGAAATGGAGCCGCCAGCGACGTGCCCGGTATGCGGCGCTGAAGGGAAGCTGTTCGAGAGGATCGATTGAGCTTTGCCAATTGGCTCGGGAAGGTCCAAGGAGATCGTCCCACTTTTCTTGTGCATTGAGTTAAGCAAAAAGGGTGGCGCATATGGTCTATCAAAGCTGGAGGACTACCGCACGAACTGAAAGGGGAGATATTGAACCTTACTGACTGATCCCTACTTCTGCCTCTTTGACCTCTTTGCCCTTGTAGTAGTACGCTGCCTTCTTTGCCATCGCCTCACGTGAGAGGTTCCTTTTATCCTATCCGTGGCTCTCTGGCACCCCATCGCCGCCCACGCCGCGAAGGTCGCGAAGAGCCAGCGCCACCTGAACCATCGACTTGACACCGACCTTGCTCCCGAGGCACCGAACGGTCTACCTCCCGGTGCCCTGGTGGCCGCTGGTTCCGAGCTCCTCAGCTTCGGTGGCCGCGAATGTCGTACTTTAGATGCCCGGTCAGCGGGTCCTGGCCGTAGCTCTCGCAGAGCGCGATGAGCACGTCCTCGTGGGTCGCGCCCACGTTCATGACCGTATCATTGCCGCCGTAGTAGATGAGGATGCTGCCATCGTCGCGGCGCACGACCCCGCAGGTGAACACGACCTGCGGCACATGGGTGTAGGCTGCGTCCTCGACGCGGCAGTCAGCCCTGGACGGGAGCAGGATGGGGATGCTCGACATCTTGACCCGCGCCGGGTCCGCCAGGTCGTGCAGCGCCACGCCGAGCACGTAGGGGTTGCCGTCCATGGTGGTGCGCACCCCGTGGAACACGCTGAGCCAGCCCTTGGCGGTCCTGAAGGGCGGCGCGCCAGGACCGATCTTGTCCGAGAAGGCGCTCGGGCCTGCGCCGGTCCTCATGAAGGGCTCCGGCTGGATCTCCCACCGATTGGACTCGACCGAGCTCGTCCAGCCGAGCTTGATCTGCGTGTAGATGCCCCCGACGTCGCCGCCCGTGGTGTCATTGGGTCGGAACAGACCCGCGTAGCGACCGCCGATGGGCTCGGGGAAAACCACCACGTTCCGCATGTCTCGCTCGAGCACCGGGCCGTGGCGCATGAAGTGGGAGAAATCGCGGGTCGTGGCCAGCGAGACGCGCACGCGGTTCTTCACCGTCGCGTGATAGGCACTGTAGGTGATGTAGTAGGTGTCGCCGATCTGGGTGATCCGCGGATCCTCGACGCCGCCCGACTCGTTCTCGATGAGGGCCCTGGGATCGGTGCCGGGGGCGAAGGCGTCCCCCTCGGCGGCCGGCGCCATGGCCGGTCGCGGCTCGACACGCCAGCCGTCGACGCCGTTGCTGCTGCGGGCGACCCCGAGCACGCTCATGCCGCAACGAAGATGAGACCGGAACAGCATGACCGTGTCGCCACCGTGCAGCGCGATGCCGGCGTTGTGGACGGTCGTGACCTGGAGGCCCGGGTCCTGCCACACCTGGTTCACTTCCTTGGCCGTAAGCACGGGGTTATGCGGGAACCGCGCCACTGGACAGTTCAGATCGACGATCACCCGGTGGTCCTTGAGCATCACTTCCTTGCTGATCATCGGCCATCCTCCTTGCACGACCCTCGGAGCATCACGATCACGCGGCGCAGCGATTATTGGAGTCAATTTCGTTGCACGCGATAAAAAGCTATGCTCGATAGTCGTGGCAAATCGTCGCAGCGCCTTAACGCGGAGTTTTGCAGCAGCCTCGTTTCGACTTAATTCGGCGTGCGCACCCTAACTGGCTACTTTGATTCTGAAGCGTTACGCAACGCCATTTGCGCAACTTCATAACTCGGATCAGTTTTGAGAGCAGCTTGATATGCTGCTATAGCCTGGGGCGCTTAACGCTGAATGCCTATCTTCTTCGCCCACGCAGTGGTATCTGAGAGCTTCAGCACGGGGTGTACCTTCACCATACCCACGAGCCTAAATTGCTCCAAAGCGATGGTCAAAGCTTCGTTATCGTTTGCGTCCACAATCAAAAACCAGACGTGTCCCGGTGCATCAGTGTACGCCTCAGTGAGGGTTACGCCGGAGCGCTCCACGTTTTCGACGATCTTGGCAATGAAATCCATGTCGGGTCGCACGAGTCCTCCGGGACAGTCTTCGGCCGTGTGTTTAGCAACTACCATAAAGAGCAGTGAATCACCTCCTACTACGAGTTGTGCGAATGAGTTATGCTGACGTGTTTATATCACTTGCTGCTTTTCTAACCGCGCTGTGAGTAGATGTTCCGCTGGGCATGAGAAGAGGAAGGAAGATAGAGAGTGTTATTGCCTTTAAGAATTGGACTTTGATGCCGAGATGTTCGTAGCTGCGCATTTGGCCGCCTCTGGTCGAAATGACGAACATACGACAAAAAGCGAGACCGCATGACATCTAGCTTGCGCCTAAACCTAAGCAAAACTCAGCATTTGCATGTCTGACATTTCGAGTAAACCGCGAATGTTGTCGAAAAGCGCAGCCCCTTCGCAAATTTCTGCATCGATTATGCCTTGCGGGGTGGTGACTACTTGTGCCCTTTCACTTCTTTTCCCGTATAGTACTCGGCCTTCTTTTGCTCCGCTCCGCCCGACGGCCTACCCCCGAGCTGTTGCATGACGTCGAGGCTATCAAAGACGCGCCAGCGCTCAATAATCTTACCGTCGACAAGCACGTTGAAGCTCATCATATCGGCTTTCACCTGTTTGCCGGTCGCCGGGATGCCCATAAACTCACCACCGTGTGTTCCGCGCAGCGTCCAGCGTTCTGCGACGATATCCTTCTCGGCGATCATCGATTCGATGGTGAAGCTGGCATCGGGCAAGCTGGTACGGAGCGCGGCGATGCGCTGTTTGAACCCTTCGACGCCGGGTGCTTGTCCTTCGATCGGCATGTGATCGACCGCGCTGGCGGCGAACACGCCGTCCAACGCGTTCAGGTCTCCCTTGTTGAAGGCATCAAAAAGCCGGCGAATGACCACCTTGTTATCTTCTAGCGTCATAGTGTGTTCATTGTTTTGCGCATGTTTAAAGCGGTTACCCACCGTTTCACGAAGGACCTCAGGCAAAATTCACTTCCATTCCCAGTCTTTTACTGTATACGTCCAATCCTCATTTGCTTCCACTTCGTACACGCAGACAATACTGTTGAAGCGTGAAAGCTTCGGTGACTGCGTTCGAAAGAAGCTTGCTCCTCGAATACTGCTCGCGGGAGGGTTCTTTTTTGGAATACTAATACCATATGAGGCAACTGTAGCGGTATCACCATCTACTGTCAACAGTACTCCATAACCTTCTGAGAAGGTTATTCCATCAGGTCGAGGAGTGCTGAGGTACGTCAGCGCGTTCGTACACTGTATCCCGAAAGCTGCGCCTTGTTCCTGAAATGTAAGCTCTAGTGTGCCGCTGTCGTCTAGCACTCTCATGCCGATCAACTTGCCCGTTCCTTCGTATACTAGTTCGCCTAACATTAGACCACCTCATCAGGCGTAAAGCTAGTAGGTTCAAATGTTTATGGAGCTGCTTCGGGCAAGAATCTGCACGAAAACAAATGCTTGAACGCGTTAACAAATTTCGTATGTTACGGGGTTTCCCTTGACCCTTTATGAAAAAGAGAATCGGAATCGCTAAGCTAATATTCGCTTCTTGCAAAAGAAGGAGGGGTGGGAACGGTGGCGTTAATCCACGAGTGGAATTTGGGAGCGGACTTTTATCGCAAGTACAAAGTCGAATATATGAACCGCACCGAAACGGAGGAGGCGATCGAGGAGTTCAAGGGTCATGTTGCCAAGCTTGAAGCCCGCGTCAAGGTACACGAGCAACAAACCAAGGGGGAATACGAGGGTCAGTTCAAAGAGGCGCGTGATGACCTCCAGACCGCCAAAAAAATGCTGAGATCGCTTCAGGGACATCTCGCGAAGTTAGACGAGTTAGGCGTTGACGTTATACCGCAGCCCGACCCGAGAGGCTACATGCCCGATTATCAGAGGGCGTTCTATGAAAATCTGGAGTGGGAGGAGGCGACCAATTCGTGGTTATGGGACGGCGAATACGTGGATTTTCGTTGGGACGCGGAGTGAAACGCATCGAGGAAAGCATGACGATCTCGTTTGCGCTCTCGGCATCGCGTGTTATTGTGGTGAGCAATTCGGGCGCGGACGCTGGCGGTGTGGTGAGCGGTTAGGTGTTGCAAAAAGAATAAGAAGTAACTAAGGCTGTTAACCGCCCAGCGCACTCCTAAAATAGTCACATGAACTTCTTTTGGCCCAAGCATCGACCCTTTTTACGTAACCGGAGCGATTTCACAGCCTTAGCAACTGTAGACCGAGGCAAAATGTAGTACTAACTAAAACCTATTTGAGCCTTTATAACAAATTTCGCATGTTACAATAGGGTATGTCAAACCAACCTATAGATGCATCAGCGCACATGGAAGGAGCTCCTCAATCAGAACAGTTGTTTCCTGTTGAAAGGGAATATGCCCGTTGCGTTACCGCCTTAAGCCGCACCGGCATTCTCACGCTTCTTCCGAAATCAGAAAGCATTGGGGTGATTGGAATAGATGGAAAAGAGTATCCAATACCAACCCAAGAACAGGTTATAGAACTATTTGCTCATAATAGAGAGCTTGTAGGCAGAAAAATTCCACAAGGGTTTGATCGTTTAGAATTAACACCCATGGCAATGCCAACACCCCTTCTTATTGACCGAATGAAAGCAGCTATTCTTAAACACGCAGCAGAAGGTAAAATTTATCAAACCAGACGTTCTCCTTCTGATCCTTTAATACCTGTTCGTGTCAATACCGAAAAAACTGTCTGGATATGGGATACCTTAAGACAGGCACTAGATACAGACGAGCTGGTATATTTTCCTCAAGAATATTCAAGCAATCATCGGGGACAGACCAAATTAGAAGTAGTCAATAATGGACGTATTTGTGCCG
>JBAULJ010000158.1:0-3451 GCA_049578125.1 Halobacteriota archaeon | reverse complement strand
GGAGAAACGACTCGACAATTCCCCCACCGAATAGTGCGATATTGAGGACCGCGGCAATGATCGCGACGCCGAACAAACCATAGGGCCAATACTCTGCTGCACGGTTAACCATAGAGCCCCTCTAAGAGTCGCCTCTTTTTGGTTGTGGTTCCCTCGCCGTGCGCGGGTTTAAGGCTATCGTTTTTTTTTCGGCCGTAGCCCCATTTGGAACCGTCAAGTGCACACGAAGCTGCCATCGCTGCTCGAACAAAGCTCGTCGAAAGGAAAAGTGGGCAGAGTTTATTATGTGCAGCAGCCTCTCTGTTAAGCAGCCGTGATGAAGCCAATAGACGGAAGCAGTAGACTTTGTGATGGAGGGCGGCCGAAGGGATGACGATTGTTGTTACGACGCTTAGTGAGAACACTGCCGCACGCGCCGGCCTGCTTGCCGAATGGGGGGTAAGCGTTCTCGTCGAAACCGACGACGTCGCGGTCCTGCTCGACACGGGCCAAGGTAGTGCGGCGACGGCCAACGCAGCGGTTTTGGGTGTTGATTGGCCTTCCCTTCACACCATCGTGCTCAGCCATGGGCACCGCGATCACACGGGCGGTCTGTGGTCAGTGCTTAGCGCTATACGAAAGGATCCCACCCTCTCAGAAGAAACGCGTTCCATTAACGTGGTTGCGCATCCAGACATCTGGACCCCCAAGTACTCAGGACCTCTTCACAAGAATATCTACGCGGGAATGCCGTACATACGAGAGGCGTTAGAGAGTCTCGGCGCCGCTTTTATAAGCACGAGTGAGCCTGCGTGGATAACCAATCGGATCGTTACAACGGGCGAAATTCAGCTGGACACGGCCTATGAGAGAGTCGATCCAGAGTTGTACATTCGCGATGAACGAGGCGTACGGCCTGATCCGATGGCAGACGACCTTGCGCTCATTGTGATGACCGATCTCGGTCTCGTTGTCGTCTTAGGCTGTGCGCATCGCGGTCTTGTCAACACGTTGCTCCAGGCACAAAACGTAGCGAACGAGGATCGCATTCACATGGTCATCGGTGGAACGCACTTGATGAAAGCGTCGGAAGAGCAGCTTCAAGCGACAATCAAAGGGCTTGAAGCGCTCGACGTTGAGCGCATCGGCGTCTCTCACTGCACTGGTTTACCTGTCGCTGTGAAGCTCTCTAAAGCGTTTGGAGACCGTTTCTTCTTTAACAATGCAGGCACGCGCATTACGATCGATGACTAGCGCGGTGACAAAAGTGTGTTTCGAGGAGCAGCTTCGATACGCCGCACCAACCGTTTTTATGCTCTGCAAGCATACCGTTACGCGTGAGTGATCACGTCGAAAGGAACAGCAATGTGAGAGCACTGCTGCTGCGAGTAGGCCTCGATAAGCAGTCTGCTGGCGCTTACGGCCCCGTATTCGAAGATGGATCATTTGAGTACATCCCGAAGCCCGCAGAAAACGAGAGCGCAGCTCGTGTAACCTATAATCAACGGTTTGGTCGAAAGCGCCTTCCGCTTGCTGTGTACTTGCCTCGAACCCTCAAAAATGCCGCACTTGACGAAAACCCTGACTTCGAGGCATGTCGGTTTGGCGCCGCGCCTTCGCTGCGGACCTACCTTAGTCCGCTTCGGAGAGGCGATCTGCTCGTGTTTTACGCGGGGCTTCAACCGTTTCATACCGATGCATACCGCAGCGGACTTTACGTTATTGGGTATTTCACTGTAAAGCACGTCGTTGCTTTTCATGATCTCTCTGAAGTGGAAGCGCAGCGCTACAGCAACCATATCGTTCGCAGCGATGCCAGGTCAAGTGACACGCGAGGTTTAGCACTCATCGACGGTGACGAAGAGCATAGCAAGCTCTTGGATACAGCGGTACCTCTTGCAAACCCCGTGGTGAACCGTGATAAGGGGGCGGGAGCAGCATTTGCTCCCTCTGATGAGATGATCGAACTTGTGGGGCTGCCAAGCACTATTGACAACAACGCTCCGCCGATCTGGGTAGTCGACCAAGAATACGTCAAAAACTTGAAGCGGATACTAGGCTTGTAGCAAGGCTCGCAAGCGTCTTTTTTCCTCTGTTGTCGGCTTAGATGACAGAGTGCGCAGAGAGAGTCTCCAAGAGTTCTATTTCCTAGGTTGATCTCGCGTAACGCTGAGCCGCGACGCTGCGGGGTGGCGGTCGGATTCGCAACAAGTTGTGTTAAACAGGCACGGGCGCAGGGGGCGTAACGAAATCGCAAAGACGCTACAGTAATATAATGCCTATGACCCAATTACATAGAATTAAGGAGGGGTTCTTTGCTAGACAAGACGATTTCTGAGCATTTCATCAACAAAACGATAGAAGTGTACTTCGGCGGCAGACCGACCGAAACCATCACTGGTAAGGTAGTCGGAAGCGCCGACGGGGTTGTTGTGCTCGAGCACGACCAACGCCGAGATTTTATCAACGTTGGAAGAGTAGTGGCCTTTTGGGAAGTGTAGGTTCGACACCTCCAAAGTGGGTGGGCCATATCTGCCTCTGCTCCCTTGCTCTATACGCGAGAGGCGCTTGATATCGGACTGCCTTAGGAGTCTGCAGGTCGCCGCGATCGTTCACGCCAGCGCGATTTGACGCAGTTGAGACTAGATTTGCGACTAGGCCGCGGTCGCAGCCTGCTGATGCGCAATGTCACTTGACTGCTTGACCTTAGGTTTTTGTTATGCGCGGTTTGCAAAGGATTTCGCGGATTTCAAGCTCATAGAACTCGTCACTCGTCGCCGCCTTAATGACGAGCGCAGTGTCGAATCCTTTCGCAGTTCCACCAAGAGCCACGACTTCAGCACCTGGTTCAACGATCTCTTCCTGTGCCGCAATCAACGTAACTTCAGTGGCTACTTTGGTGCCTTGCCCGAACCTGCGAAAGGCGTTCTTTACCTCATCGGGATACTGGTAGTCAACCTGTTTGTAAAACACGAGTTTGAAACCCGAATCTTCAATTCGTTTCTTAGTTTCTGGCGAAAATCGTGCAGGATCGGTGCCTACGAAGAAGAGCGTTAAGTCTGTATTTGCAAAGAAATCTAACGCTTTTTCTGCTGAAACCCCTCGCACGGAAGGGATTAAGACGTGCTTTATACCGAGTTCATCGGCGTGCTCCTTCGCGCTTGAGAGCACGGCAGTTGTGTTCTCCTCTCCAGGTGCTTCGAAATAGACTATCTTCCTTTCTAGTGCCATCGTGATGATACCTCCCTATACCCGGATGTATAGATGTGAGAACGCGTAAAACTTTCTGTGAATGAGACACGCGTTAAAATCGCTGTTGCGTTCTGCACGTAAGCAGTGTTGACGTTGTTCGGCGAGTGGTCAGGCTATACAGCAGAAGCTGCGCGAACGAGTAGTTGCTTCACAGACTGTAGATCAACTCACACGTACGGTTCCAGCATATGCTCTCTACGTCTTTCGCAACGTCCGGGAG
>JBAULJ010000157.1:0-7292 GCA_049578125.1 Halobacteriota archaeon | reverse complement strand
ATCGGCGTAAGGCAATCACTCGTTGCTTGCAAGGTATTGTCGCTGCTATGACTCGCACTCAAATTGACGTCGAGATCTCCGATATTAAGCAGATCGCCGATACCTTGTATCTGGGTAACTGGAACGTTCACCGTAAAAGTTACCGATGAACCACGCGCGAAAGAGCCAAGGATAATACATGGTTTAGCTTTGACCACTTCCGAAACCCAATACCACCCTTTATCCCATCCACCGCTGTACTGATCGTCATTTTCTTTGTGCAACTTAACAATTTTGCTGTTGACGTCAGAGAGATTTTCGATAGATTCACTCGTGCAGTCCTTGGATTGGAAGATGACACAGGTATCACCTTGGAAATCTACCTTGACTTCAGCCTTAGCGGGGCCAACATTCGGAGGATTTATCGTGGATTTAACGGTGTAAGCTCCTGATGAGGTCAACACCAGACTGGCAGTACGGGACTTTCTCTTTTCAACGTCAATCTTGAACTTCTTTATGTTACCCAGTCTTTGGAAGCACTTGTCATCTATAGTTCCGAAATCTCCGATGTCAACTTTTTGATTTGGAAGCCAAACAGGAACTCGATCCCACTGGTTATGCACTATCTTAGCATATGTTTTGTTCGCAGCCATAAGCAAGCCTCTTAAACATCAAACTGTCTCGTTGGGTTACATAAAGATTCGGGTTCCTTCAATCTGGCAGTTGTCAAAAATGGTTGTCAACAGGGCCGATGAAACGCAGATGTTGCGTCGCGCTTTTTGTGACAAACGTTTATAAGCTGCAAAGGCGCCTCTTACAGCGTATTTTTAGAGGTGATAGCTAATGTCACTTGGTATTCTCATTCGAGGCCCCGAGGGTTTTGTTTTCGCAGCTGAAAGTAGGGTTACTTTAGACTGGAGATCACCAGATGGTCCAGCTGACAGTAAAGCTCGAGTCAATTTTGACACAGGAAAAAAGTTACTGACGTTTAAACATCCACATAACTTCATTGGCGTTGTCACTTTCGGGCTAGGAGCAATAGGAAACAGAACTGCCTACAGCTTTATACCTGAAATTGAAGCAGTGCTTCCATCGGGGCGCTTATCAGTTAACGACTTCGCTGTGAAGTTTTACGAGTTTTTCAGGCAGCAATGGTGCAAAATTTACCCTGTAAGTTGGGAAGAAGAGCCTGAAAACCTTTCACAAATGAAGTTTATTGTTGGAGGATACGACGACGAGCGCGCACCATACGGACGTGCTTATGAAGTATGGATTCCCGGCACACCGGAATTCGATGAAAAGGAACAAAAATGGATTGCTAGCAAACCGACATACGAGGAAATGAAGGCATTTGGGATAAATTATGGGGGTCAAGGTGCATATGTGGACAGAATAATAAAAGGATATGACTACGACCTCCTACAAGAACTGTGTAAGGGGTTGTCTTTGAATGAAGAGCAGAAGGGCAAACTAAAAGAAATCAAGCAGCCGTTTGAGATGTCAATCCCGTATGAAGCCATGGCATTACAGGATTATGTCGACTTGGCTATACTCCTCGTGCGAACAACTATTGAAGCGCAGCGATTAGCAGCAGGTAGTAGAGAATGTGGCGGCCCTATTGACGTAGCTACGTTAAACCAACGAGAGGGGATCAAATATCTTCAGCAAAAAGCGTTGGAAGGAGAAAGGACCCTCAAATGAGGGGTGGGTAGAAACGATAGGTGCTTATGTAAATGTTTCGGCCAAATATTAGCAATATTAACTTATTTTGTCAATAGAAAGCATTTACAGTATTTTTTGAGTCATTTGAGGCATTGGCATTTTTTTTGGGGGGTGCTTCCGAGTACGCCGTGAGTACTGTTTCGTCCCGTCAGATCTATTAAAGTCCGACGAGCAGTCTGGCGACGTCATTAGATGGAACGGGTCTAGTCACGCGTATATCCTGACCCACGGCGCGCGCTGCTGCTAAAGTAGCCAAGAGCCAGACATTGAAATGGCAAGAACCGCAGCGGCCTTCGTGTAAGCCACAATTAACACCCTTAATCAGAAAAGCCGTTCGTCACCTCCGCCGTGTGAAGACGGAGGATTTTGCGCACGAGCTGTCTTGAAGTTTGCGGGTTCATAACTTCACGATATAAACAGGCGAAAAAGGTCGTAGACCCCGGCACCAATCAAGAATCTAAGAGTCCAAAATAACTTCTGATTGAGAAAATAAGGCAACGCAACTTTTATGTTCGTGCAGCGTCGTACTTTATCGCTTTGCTTACAACGTCACTACGTAAGTTCACGCAGGAGATTATGAAGAGCAGGACGCCTGAATACAAGATGGAGCGCATCACGAAGAATACGATCAAATGAGCACTCATTGACAATTTAGAAGAACTGGAGTAGGACGTTCGCCATATCCGGAATGAAGCTGACCTGGTGGAGCGAATTGCAGACACCATCAATGCGGCGTAGCAGTCAAACCAAAATGATGGAAAGGAGGGGAACGCGATGTATGAATCTGGAACCGATGGCGTTGATTCTGGTTCTGTCGCGCTGAACCAAGCTGAGACTTTTTTAAGCTCAAAAGAGTTGAGAGACAATAAAGACGTCCCGAAAACCTATATTATCGTGTCCGATGTCCATTTAGGGAGCAGCCAGTGCTGTAGGAAGGAGTTCGAACAGTTCTTAGAGTGGATAGCATACTGCAAAAGCAGGAAGTCTATGGTTGTCCAGACGGAAAATGGATCGCGCAAGCTTACTCCGCCGCATACCGTCATCTTATTGGGCGACATATTAGAGCTCTGGGCTCCCCGAGATAACGAGCACAGCAACGTGATACAGGATAGCGTGCGAATATTCCGCAAGCTCATTGACTTGGACTGTAACAAAATATACGTATTGGGCAATCACGATGCGATGTTGTGTGGTGGGCACGAACCTGAAGACCACGATCTGGGAGACCCCAAAAGCCCCAAAACGAGGTTGCACCCGCTCATTCATTTTACGTGTGGAAACGGCACGCAGTTTGACGTGGTTCCACGGCACTATCCGCATCACGCTGAAACGAAGGAAAAACAGCCCATCTTCATAGGAGAGCGAAAATACCTCTTCGTCCACGGTCACCAGTTCGATCCTGAGTTCCAGCGCGCGGGCAGCTTGGTCGAGTTCGTCCCGTTGATCGCCGGGCTCGCGGCAGCGTTCGATGTTTATCCGTGGATAGGCAAGGTGTGTTTCGCCTCCTCGTTGGCATTTCTCGCTCTCATTGTGGGAAGTGTCTTTCAGGTTGTTCCTGTTGATCCGCTCATCTGGGGCGTGCTCCTGATCTTAGCGGGGTACCCGGGGTTCTCGTGGTTCATCACGAAGGAGATGAAAAATGTGTGGGAATTCAAGCAGATGCTTGCCGCAGCGCTTAACCGCTCGGACTCGTCGAAAAAAGGAAGTCCTAGCTGGCCGTGGCCGTGGCCCAAACGCAGTGGAATGCGATACAAAAGAATCAGTGAGTACATAAACGACACGAAATATTTCGACGCGGAAAAAGAGAATTCTAAGCCAGATACGTTCGTTTTTGGTCATACGCACGTGCCTGAGATCTGCGATCCCATGTTCGTGGGAGCTGGGGCGGCAAGAATTGAACGCCGATTCGTCAACTGCGGGTCGTGGCTCCGTCCTTCTCAACTTCAGAACAATAAAGCGCTGCGGTACAACACCTTCGCGTACATCGACGACAATGGACCGCTTCTTTTTCAGTGGTGTGGTGACAAGGCGCCCCTCGAGCAAAAAGCGCGACAAATCCTCCCGAAAAATTGCGAGCGCGATTGAGCGCCGATGTCGTTGATGATGCTTTAGCGATCAGCAGAACAGACCGCCTTTTGTGGCTTCAGTGAATGGTTACAGCCGCACAATGCGCCCCCAAGCAGAAAGCACCAATGCTTTCAGCGAACGCAATAGTTTTTGAAGGACATATGTAAATTTGCTACTGGTAGCAGGTCTGCAAAATCAGAAGAGACCAATTGGCAACGAAGGTGCCGAAAGGACGATGCTGGCGGCACGATCCGCATACGTCGCGTCGCGAGCAGATAGTGTAATAGAAACGTCACGCGCTAGTACGCCTTTGAACTGTTTCTTGAGCGACCAAGAGCAATTAAAGAACGGAAAAATGTTACCAGTCGAATAGCGACAAAGGCGGACAGCGGCAAATTCTGCGAGTTATTCAGCAAGCCGAAAAGGCAGAAATTATCAGTCAGTTTCGAGTGGACACTACAGGGCTTCAATTCTATTTGGTCCTTATATGGGACAGCGAACCATCGCCACTATGTCGTGCTTACCATAGGACAATTCAAGAAAGCCTTACTGAGTAAGAAGAAGACTCTTCACGTCTATACGCATCAAGATAAGATACGGATGGAGCATTACGTGCCCCTTCATCCGCAGATCGCAGATGCTATCAAGCCTCTTTTAGACGGGAGAGATAAAGACGACCTTGTCTATGAATACAACAGCTTTCAATGTGGCTCAAACGGCGTAGAATTCCCCTGAAGAAGATTTAGGCTTATTTCAACCTCAGTGATCTCAGGAAGTTTGTGAGCAATATGGCGACATCTTGGAGTGGGAACAGTCAAATCGTTCCTACATCCTGTCTCACGGAGTTTCAGTTGTTGTGTTGAGCAACTACCGACATCCGCTGCCTGAACACGCATATGACACTTGCGTGAAGTATTGGGCCAACACTGCCTTCAAGATGCAACTACGAGGCTACGAACGATAATAGGTGCCCACGATTTTTCGGGATAAGCAAAAGAACCAAGAGATTTATCCTTTGACTCGCGACGGATATCAGCACGGCTGTGGTGAAGGGTTGGCGGCAGCTGGATCTCAGTTGTCTCGCGGTTGTTGACGTGATTACAACTTAACTAAAATAGTGCAGTATTGCGCGATTATAGCAATCTACTATTTAACTTATTCGTAAAATTTAAATATTACTTCCATCGGTTTCTATATTCGATTACAATCAATGCTCGTTGCAGCAGAGCGTCGTCCACAGCGTTAAGATCTGTCTTTCTGAATCTCGTTCGGAAGGCTTCGTGCTGCATTGCGCAATGCTGCAAATCTTCGATTGAAGAAGCTGGAAACGACGCTCACCAACGGGGTTGAAGTATGGGTTGAAAGTAAGCCCGCTTTTAGCTAAACAAGAGGAATAAGGTATGTTGTCAAAGACGATAGATGGCAAAGCTCTCGGATGGCGCCGCGACTTGCCCGACTACCGCGACTATACGCGCGAGACGCCAGACATCCAAAAAACCCTCAAGGAGGGGAAAGCGCTCAGATCGGCCAAAGCCGCTCAGCCTCCCACCGTCGACTTACGACAATGGTGCTCTCCAGTTGAGGACCAGAAGCAGCTCGGTTCGTGCACCGCTAATGCGGGCGTGGGGCTCGTGGAGTACTTCCAGAAGAAGGCGTACGGCACCTATATTGATGCGTCGCGTCTCTTTCTCTACAAAGCGACAAGAAACCTGATGCACGAGACCGGAGACACCGGGGCGTACCTACGAGAGACGATGAAGGCCATGGTCCTCTTCGGCGTCCCACCTGAGGAGTATTGGCCCTACACGGACCAGGATCCTGATTTTGACGTGGAACCTCCGGCCTTCCACTACGCCTTTGGCCAACAATATAACACAATCAATTACTACCGCCTTGACCCCCCTGCCACGCCGAAGGACGCCCTGCTCGATCGCATCAAGACGACCTTGGCGACACAGCTCCCGGCGATGTTCGGCTTTACCGTATACAGCTCCATCAGGCAAGCGGGAAAAGACGGCAAAATACCCATGCCGTGTCCTCAAGAACGGATCGAAGGTGGCCACGCCATAGCCGCCGTCGGCTACGACGACGCCATGAAGATCAAAAACGCGTGCGATCAGGAGACGACCGGCGCTCTGTTGATCCGGAATTCGTGGGGAGACAAGTGGGGTGACGGCGGCTATGGCTGGCTTCCGTACGAGTACGTCTTAAAGGGGCTGGCCGTGGACTGGTGGTCCCTCGTGCAAGCGGAATGGATCAATTTGGGCACATTCGTTGAATAACGGGGGTTTGGAAAGGTCTCAACACGAAAGAACTACCTGTACAACGGCGACCGTGATGCTCGCCGAGCTACGCTCGAAATTAGGGACGTGAAAGCTGATTCGGTCTATCCGCTGTTCCACATAATCCTTGCCGATCTTGATCGTATGAGGTCTATGCAGGTACCCACGCAGAGCGTGGGGCAGCACGGGGTGCATCAGCGTGCACAACGACAAGGGCGCAAACAGCAGTGAAAATCAGTTTAATGTCCTTCGCGATGAGTCAGCTCACGACAAACAACCGTTGAGGTGACAAAGTGGCAGGCCATTTGATAGAGAGCTCGTTTCGTGAGTCCCAAGCGCTTCTCGTTGTCTCAGACACGCATTTCGGCGGCGAATACAGCTCGAGAGAGTTTTTTTTGCACTTTCCGCTCCCGCACAAACTACGGACGTTTTCGGTGCCTCCTCAAACAAACGAGATCGGAGATAGAAACGAACACCTCGGAATATACCGATCAGGACGAATCGAACTGCGGTGGTAAGAAATGACTTTCAGCCTCGCCAAAGGAGATTTCAAACCGACGGCGGGCAATCCAGACGGCGATTCGGTACGTTTCCTCGCAACGGACATACACGCCAAAAACTCTCTTCTGGTCAGATCACGCTCGCCCGGGTTAGGGCGTCACATATTGGGTCAACAACGACGTAGCAGGAGCCCTTGGGCTCTAGTCTTCTTTATTGAGGTGAGAGAGAAATGACAGATTTCATCCAGTACGTAAATACGGCGCTATCATCTTCCTGATGATCATAGGCGCGTTCTTGTTAGTGTTTTACTCATCTCAATTCGGGCCTATATGATAAGGATTTTGAGGAGAGAAGAAGATGGATTGTCAAAATTGCATTAAGCCGAGGCCACTGCCGAACGGCGGGGCGCGGCATGAACTTCCTTATCCTCATCCATTCACATAATTCACCGCTTTGTGCCGCATTTTACAGCGGCTCGACGCTTAAGTACTTAGAATACTACTCTTTACCGACTGATCGAAGCACTAATAGCAGAGCGTTTCATGTTAGTAATAGCAGGTAACAACATGAAAGCTGATGCCGTCAAGATCGCGGATAACGTCTACTGGGTAGGCGTGTTGGACTGGGACATACGAGCATATCACGGCTATACGCTGCACGGCACGACGTACAACGCGTATCTCATCTTCGGCGAGGACCGCACAGCCCTTATCGATAACACGTACCCGGGAACGTCCGCGC
>JBAULJ010000156.1:0-1720 GCA_049578125.1 Halobacteriota archaeon | reverse complement strand
AGCGGAAACTGTTACTCTCTCCGGACATAAGGCGAGCGAGGAAATTTTGAATTATGCCCGTACCCGCAATGTTACCAAGATTATTATCGGCAAGCCGACCCATCCTCGATGGAAGGATAAGATCTTTGGTTCTTTACTCGATGAGGTAGTGCGCGGCAGCGGAGACATAGATGTGTATGTCATATCCGGCGAAGTTGGGGAACCGATGCCGAGGCTTGTTGCGAAACCGGCAAAGTCAGGGTCGAACGCAGAGGAATGGCTCTTGAGCATAGGCGTCATTGCTATCTGCACGGGGATTGCCGCCCTATTGCGCCCTTATGCCACTGTCGTAGATGCTGCGATGGTATATCTGCTGGGGATAGTCCTCGTGGCAAGCCTCACAGGAAAGGGCCCTTCACTTCTGGCCACCTTTCTAAGTGTAGCCGTCTATGATTTTTTCTTTATTCCACCGTTTTACACCTTTGGCGTGCACGACGTGCGATATTTTCTTACCTTCATAGTCATGTTTGTTGTGGCATTTGTCATAAGTAGTCTTACGCTTCGAATTCGCGAGCAGGTAAACGCGTCGCGGCAACGCGAACGGAGAACAGCCGCACTCTATAATCTTAGCCGCGAGCTGGTACACGAAAGAGGGATTTCTCAGTTGAGCGCAGTTACTATCCGGCACATAAGCGAACTCTTTTCAATCAAGGTGGTCATCCTTGTTCCGGATGAAAAGGGCAGCCTCGCCGTTACGGTTACGGGACCCGAGACCTTCGCCCTCGACCAGAATGAGATTAGTGTTGCCCATTGGTGCTTCGATCACAGACAGCGTGCTGGACTGGGTACCGACACCCTCCCCGGAGCAAGCGCGCTTTATCTGCCTCTTTTCACCGCTTCGCGGACGGTAGGCGTACTTGGCATAATGCTCAACCCTCCGTTGACGATGTTTGACCAGGAACAGATTCATATACTTGAAAGCTTTGCCAACCAGATAGCGATGGCGATCGAAAGGACCCTTCTTGTCGAAGAGGCGCAGCAGGCGCTTTTAAAGGCCGAAACGGAATCCCTGAGAAGTACGCTCCTCAGTTCCGTCTCCCATGATCTGCGAACGCCGCTGGCAGCGATCACCGGCTCTGCAACAGCTCTGCTTCAAAAAGATATCACTATCGATAAGCAAAGCCGTCAGGAGCTTGTTCAGACCATATTCGAAGAGGCAGAGCACCTAAACCAGATAATTCGCAATGTCCTGGACATGACACGCCTTGAGGCGAAAGCGATAGGCGTTCAAAAGGAGTGGCAATCGCCTGAAGAAATTATCGGAGTGGTGCTCAACCGTCTTGCCGATAAGCTCAGTGGTCGTCAGGTGATAACCAGGATTCCTACGGACCTTCCGCTGGTTCCCTTTGACCCGCTGCTTATTGAGCAGGTCCTTATGAATCTTCTGGACAATGCTATCAAATACACACCCGAAGGGACGCCGCTTGAGCTTTCGGCGAAGGTCAAGGGCAATGATGTAGTAATGGAAATTGCCGACCGAGGGCCGGGAATTCCACCGGGAGAAGAGGAGCGGATGTTTGAGAAATTCGTGCGCGGTGTCGCGGTCGGAGGCGGGATTGGGCTTGGACTTACCATCTGCAGAGCGGTCATTAATGCCCATGGTGGGCATATCTGGGCTGAAAACCGTGATGGCGGCGGCGCCGTATTTCGTTTCACTCTGCCCATCACTGGAGAACCGCCT
>JBAULJ010000155.1:0-4622 GCA_049578125.1 Halobacteriota archaeon | reverse complement strand
GCGGGAGTCCTTCGACCTCCACGATTACCAAAAAATCGTACTCCCCAAAAACGTGATAGAGTTCTCTGATCCCGGAGATATCGTTGAGCGCGTCAAAAACGCTCCGCTCGTGGCCTGGAATAACGTTTACGAGCGTAACCCCGACAACCATACATATACCTCGCCTCTACAGAAAGGTTGACGCCTATTTAGAGCTACCTCTCTCTACACCCCTCTATGCGGCCTTAAAGCCGTGAATAAATGCGCGGATAGTGCAACGCCACAAGAATAGCGCTGCCAGAAGCCTGCAACGGGTGCGTCCAGGAAAAATTCTATCTGGAGTCTATTACGGCGACTTGTCGCCCGATGCTCACGCGCAGAGACGTCCTTTAGGAGTACACAAGTTCCGCACCAACGATGGTGTGGGTAGTCGTAACGCCTTCCACGTCTCGTATCTTATCAACCGTTTTGCTCAGCAGCGGGAGGCTTTCTACCTCTGCAATTACCAAAAAATCATACTCCCCAAAAATGTGATAGAGTTCTCTAAAACCAGGTATATCTTTTAGCGCGTCAAAAACGCTTCGCTCGTGACCTGGAACGACTTTCACCAACGTGACTCCGAGAACCATACATGTGCCTCGATCGTGAAGAAGGGTTCAAGCCTATTTAGAGCTACCTCCTTCTGCACCTCTCTTTGCGGCCTTAAAGCAGTAAAAATACGCTGGTAGTGCAACGCTACATACTGCGCGATCAGAATTCAAAAATGATCTGTTGGTACCTTGGCTAACATATTTAGGGCTGCGATCAGATTAAGAGCAGAACAGCATCAAATCATAAGTGGACATTGAGCGTTTCTAATGAAGTCAAAAGTTGCTGTACTTATCATAGTTGCGGTGATTGCCTTAATTATTGGCGTTTCGGTGTTCCAAAGCGTACTGCACTCTCCTACTCCAGAGACGCACCATCAGTATGATGTTAAAAAGGCCTTTCCTAACGTTCAGTTCAGAGACCCGGTTGGAATCTACAACGCAGGAGACGGGAGTAATCGGCTTTTCGTCGTCGAACAGGCCGGTGTGATCAAGGTATTTGAAAACAACGAAAGCGTGACCGCTGCCACCGTCTTTCTAAACATCAGCGATCGTGTGACTTCCGGCGGAGAACTAGGCCTTCTGGGCTTGGCATTTCCCCGACAATTCAACGAGAGCGGCTTTTTTTACGTATATTACACAGCCGACAATCCGCTGCGCTCAGTCGTCTCACGTTTCTCTGTATCACAAGCCAACGGTCGCCAAGCAGACGCAAACAGCGAACAGGTCTTGCTGCAAGTCGACCAGCCCTTCCCCAACCACAATGGTGGACAAATATCCTTTGGACCAAACGGGTACCTGTACATCGGGCTCGGGGATGGAGGCAGTGAAGGCGATCCTTTTGGCAACGGGCAAAACCGTTCGACGCTGCTCGGCAAGATCTTGCGCATCGACGTTAGCTCTGCGTCCGGCAGCTCAAACTACAGCATCCCACGCGACAATCCTTTTGTTGGGAACCTGCAAGCGTACCGTGAGGAGATTTACGCCTATGGCTTGCGTAATCCGTGGCGGTTCAGCTTCGACCCCGTAACGGGTCGGCTGTGGGCCGGAGATGTCGGACAAAATAGGATAGAGGAGATCGACATCGTGAAGAGCGGCGGAAATTACGGCTGGAACATTATGGAAGGGAGTCTCTGCTATTCTCCTCCGTCAGGATGTAATCAAACCGGACTCTCGCTCCCGATCTGGGAATACAATCACACTATCGGATATTCCGTTATCGGAGGTTTCGTGTACCGAGGTGCCACGTTCCCTGAGCTGACAGGCGCCTACGTCTACGGAGATTACGGTTCGGGGAGGATCTGGACGCTGCGGTATGACGGTAAGAATGGCACAAACAGCGAACTCGCGGGAACCGGCCTCCATATTACTTCCTTCGGCGTCGACCAAAAGGGTGAGCTCTATATCTGTGCTTCTGATGGTAACATCTATAGATTGCAGCATGAAACCGCCTAGCGTAGCGTCTGAAACGCGAAAAATAAGCAACTTCACAGCGTGCAACTCCGAACTCTATAAGTACCCGACGTGGCCGTAGACGAAGGAGTACCCGTAGTCGTCCTCGTCGTAGTCGTTCTCGTCGTAGTAGTCCTCGTCGTAGTAGTCCTCGTATTTTTCGTAGTCCGATAGTATCGGGTGCTCCGGATCCACGTCGTAGGTCGCCAAGCACAGTGCTTGAACCCCCGACTGCTGCGCGACTTGCAGGCTGTAATCGGGAGTGCCGCTGAAGGTGAGCTCGGACTTGAAGACGTCGAGTTCCGCGATGAGGTCGGGGTAAAGGGGGTATGAGATAACGCGCTTGCGTATGAGCATGCCGAGGTTCTCGTACGCCGCGGCGAGTTCTTGTGGGGTAAACTTGACGCGCCGCACATACGCGCCTTTCGACCTTGCTGCTTTCAACATAGCTTCGTCATAGCCGTCGAAGGCCCGCACCGCGGCGTCAAACTTTTTCGAAAGCTCACGCACCCTCGTGATCTTAACCTCGGCAGGCGTGCGCTCAAAATGCACGACTGCGTTCGTGTTACGATCGTAGACAACTAAGGTGCTGCTCTCATCGAAGCGCCCGGGGATCCAACCGATGACGTAGTCGTGATTGTATTGCACCCGCGCCTCGATATTGGCGACTACACACGCTTTGGATTCAGGAAACAGCGTCCCTCGCAGCTGATTGAGCGCCAGCGTCGTCGCGTCGACCTGGTCGTCGTGCGCGGCGTTGGGAAAGGTGAGAAGCTCGTGCACGTATTCGCGCACCCACTCGCAGGCGCCGTAGTCGGGCCGAGGCAGATATACGTTGCCGCATTGCCAGAGCGGCACGCAGTTGCGCGCCCGATACTCTTTCGTGTCCTTCACGTGGATCGGGATCAGGCCCGGGATTTGGTGTTTCAGGTGTGTGGAAATGGCGACGCCGAGGATCTGCGCCTCGACAACCTTCGCCGTCGAATCCGGCCACTTTGCCGAAAGGTCTCGTATCGCCTGCACGGTCTCGTCAAAGTCGAATCGGCCCCGCACCTGGTCGAGCAAGTAGAAGTGAGCGTCCTTGCGCCCCCAGACCTGCCCGACGACGTAGTCTGAGGTCGAGCTCTTTGTCTGCGCCGTGTCCCACGACTGGATGATCGTGTCCATCTGGGGCAGGTCATCGGGATCGTAGTGCTGCACCCACGCCTCTTTGAACACGGCCGCGTGATTCTGCAAGAACTCGCACAGGTATTCCTGGGCGTACCAGTACTCCCCGATGACGCGACGCTCCCGCTCAAGGAACTCCGGTGCGATACGCGGGCACTGATCGGCGGTTACCCTGACCCTGTGCCAGTGGGGCTCTTGATCCCACGCGTGCCAGAAGACGCCCTGTTTGCCGCGCGGCGTGCTCAGGAGGACGAGTCGCCCTTGGGAGACGGCGAGCATCGGCCTGACCGATTGGTAGAGCTCGTCAGAGACCTGCGCGGCCTCGTCAACGAGAACAAGCGACGGGGCGCTGAAGCCACGGGTGGTCGACTCTGACCCGGGCAGCGCGACAATGCGACTTCCGTTTTTAAGCAGGAGGGTGGTGGCCGAGTTGGCGTTGCTGCCGCCCGGTCTGCCAAGCTCGCAATAGAAGTCGGTGATCTTCTTTAAGAGTTCTCCGGACTGCCGCTGCGAAGGGGAAAGGATAAGCACGAGTGACCTGGGATGTACGAGCGCGTGGCAGAGCGCCAGAACGGCGACGATGGTCGACTTGCCCGACTGCCGTGCGCAGTTGAGGATGACGTTCCCCTCTGTTGAGGTAAGCAGGTCGCGTTGCCAAGGGTCGGGCTCAATGCCAAGAAGCCTGGCAAACGCCACGGGATCGTCGGGGATTTCCACTCTGGTTAAGTCCGTGTCTCTCGCATAACGCTTACGGTGCCTTTCCAACCGACTAATTCGTGATTGGTGCCGGCTCATTTCCCTTCTCCTCGAGCGCGGCGATTCGCCTCTCGTGGTCGGTGACCTCGATCACGCGCAGACCGATCTCCACGGCTCTTAGCTTGATCCTCAGCTTCTTTTCGACGTCCAACGAAGTGCTATCGCGTGTTTCGGCGATCACCTCGTTGAGCAAGTCTCTGAGGTCTTTAGCAGTTTCGACTTCGATCTCGGTTAGACGTTTGTCTATCCCTTTTTTTGTCCAACCCTCAGAACGTCGCTTTAGTTTGTACGCTTTGTCGTATTCACGACGTCTCGTTTCGTCTTTGTAAGGCATCTATCATCACCAATCTTATTTTTTGAATTCGGGCGCGGAAGCGCACAAGAAAAGAGGAGACTTTTATACCGCTATGCGTTGTTAGTCGCCTTGTTCCTATGTGCGGTATGCGGGGGTCCAAGCAGACGAACCGCGTACCGCGCCTGCTTATATAGAAATCTTCAGCTCGTTGGCTTAAACTTTGCTCATCGATTAGGAAAAACAGGTCTCTGCGTGTTTCTTTTATAAAATAAACTGCGCATTCTTTTATAAAAGAGCAAGAATCCCCTCGAATCGTAGGGGTGTTGATGTGCATTCATGCTCAGAAGACTATCTCAGCAAAACGAAATTGAATCAAGGCTCTCGTG
>JBAULJ010000154.1:0-2323 GCA_049578125.1 Halobacteriota archaeon | reverse complement strand
CCTGCGAAGAGTTCATCGGCTCCCTGTCCAGTCAAAATAGACGTAAATCCTGCCGCGGCTGCTTGCTCAGAGAGGACGTACAGCGGGAGAGCGATAGCGACATCGAGGGGGCTGCAACTCTCAATAGCTTCAATAACACGGGGTATCAGCATTTCGACGTCACTAGCGTCCAGCGCAATGGTTTGAAGATCCACGTGTAGCAAACGTGCCGCGGTTTGCGCGCTGTTCAGATCGTGCGATCCAGACAATCCTACTGCATAGTATTGGTTGTTCGCGGGGTCCGCCATCAACTTGCACAGCAAAGAACTGTCGACTCCCCCCGAGAACGCAACGCTCATTTGTTCGTGAGCCATTTCATTCAAAACACATTCGAGCACGTTGCGAAGGCCGGTCACTGCGTGCGATTCGTCGTCGAACGTGAGGTCCTCGTGGGATAGTTCAGGGTTTTTTTTCATGCTGACATCGATCTCTCGCGGTTCGTGTATTACCACCTCAGTCCTTGGATTAACCCGGTGCGCGCGTTCAATTCCAACCGACCAGAGTGCCTTCCGTTCGGAGGCGAACGCGCACAGCGAACCCGCATCGTTTACTCCGTAGAACAGCGGTCGTGACCCTATACAGTCCCTGTCCAATAGCAAAACGTGCGAGCTAACAATACGCGCTCGGGCGTAGCCTGCGTAGTAGCTGTCTGAAGCTGTGATAGCCGAACCAGGGCGGCTTGACGCTTCGCTGAGTGTTGCATGGCCAAGAGCGCTTACAGCGTACGCCGTGCCATCTGTTAGCTTTCCGCGGAAAGAGCGCCGCACGCCTCCCCGGTGCTTGAGGATCTCGCACATCTTCGGCACGGCTTCGAAGGCGCGTGCTCCCACAGCTCCGACTATTCCCGACACTAGTTCTGCCTCAGAAGCGTCACGACGCGTTCCACTTGCTGAATAGCGGTTCCGATGTAATTCTCAGGACGGACCATCCACTCAAGTTGGTCTTTGGAAAAATGTTCTGCGATGAGTGGTTCTTTGAGTAGCGCGTCTGAAAGGGCGTCTCCACGTTCGTAGGCCTTCATCGTTGCCGTTCGTATGATTTCGTGAGCACGTTGACGTCCGATTTTCCGAGCAAGCTGCATCATCACTGCCTCGCTCATGTTTAGTCCTTTCATGAGATTGAGGTTCTGCTTAATGCGCTCTTCATTGAACTCCAAGTTGCCCAAGACGTTGATAGAGAGTGTGATAATATGGTCTGTCAGTATAGTTGCTTCAGGAAAGATGATCCGCTCACTGGAAGAGTTTGTCAAATCTCGTTCGTCCCACAGCGTATTGTTTTCTAATGAAGGCAGAACGAACGATCGCACGACGCGTGCTAGGCCACAGATTTGTTCCGACTTAATTGGATTTCGCTTGTGCGGCATCGTTGAGGACCCAACCTGTGCTTTCCCGAAACCTTCTGATAGTTCGGCTATCTCACTTCTTTGGAGCGTTCTGATCTCGGTAAATATCTTCTCGAGAGAAGTTGCGATGTTAGCGAGCAGCATCGTGTATTCCGCGTGGCGATCCCGTTGTATGACTTGCGTGGATACTTCCACTGACGCTAGCCCGAGCAACTCTAGTGTCCGTGCTTGGATCTCTATTCCCTGTTTGCCAAAAGCTGCTTGAGTGCCTACGGCTCCTGTCATTTGTCCGACTTCGATCCGCTTGCGCGCTTCTGAAAGCCGATGCGAATGTCGATCGATTTCCATCGCCCAAACAGCAAATCGCATGCCGTAGGTTGTTGGCACGGCTATTTGCCCGTGCGTTCTTGCTGCACACACTCGACCTTTGTTTTCGTCAGCAAGGTTCGCCAAAACGTTTCTGAGTCGATTGAGTTTTGACGCGAGGATTCTAAAAGAATCACGCAGCTGCAGGGCCAGCGCGGTGTCGATGATGTCGTTTGACGTCGCTCCGAAGTGCACGCAGTCACTTTCAGCGCTAAACTGTTCTGAAATCGCTTTAACGACGGCCATCATGTCGTGACGGATTTCGGTCTCAATTTCTGCCACCCGCTCAAGTGTCACCTTGCTCGCCGCCTTTTCAATTTCGTCAGCCGATTTTCGAGGGATAAGCCCGAGGTCAGCTTCGGCCTTGGCAAGTGCCACTTCTACCTCAAGCAAGTAGTGGAGCTTACGTTCCTCACTCCATATCGCTTTCATCTCGCTCGTGCCGTAGCGAGATTCTATCGGGTGAACTGACATTTTTCGCCCCTACGTTTTCGACAGTCGCTTTTTCGTGCTACTGCTTTAACCTTTTGTCGTAAAGAACTACCGTGACGTATCTCGAGTATGTCGACCTGCAAG
>JBAULJ010000153.1:0-6750 GCA_049578125.1 Halobacteriota archaeon | reverse complement strand
TTCGGAAAAACCCCAATGCCATCCACCAGATCGCCGGCCACGATGACGTAAGCCGTTTTTTGCGCTCTTTCATCATCGCTCGACGTTATCCACTCAGCAAAATCCTTCCACGCGCTTGTTAAGAACGTCTTGCTGCCAACGTGAACATCGGAGGTGAGTACCACGTATACGTCCATTGCCGAGTGCGTGGGTTGGTTTTGCGGAGGGATTTCAGGCCACGTAATGCTGTCAATAAAGAGCACTTTTCCGTCGGATGAGAGAGACCCGGTAATGCCAATCACCTCGTCGTGCACCACTTGAAGGGCTGCGTGGTATGCGCCTTTATCTTTCAATGCAATTCCACTGAAGTATCCTGTGGGGTCCTCCAGCTCGAGTATCCGGTGGCCATTCGGGGTGTCGCGCATCTCATTCACCATGCCGACGATCGAGATTTTGCCGACTGTAGCAAACTCATCGTCGAACCAGGCCTCGCGTCTTCGGTTGTAATACGTCAAGCTCTCGATTGGTCGGGCAGTGAGCCGCCTCTTTACGATTTCGCTGAGCCGGTCGTACCGATTTCTGAAGTATTGTACGAATTCCTCATACGTGCCAACACAATTAGAGCTCTCGGTAATGTCAGCAAGAACCGTTATGGGCCATGGCTGACGTAGCCGCGTGCCGGCAATGTGCGTATCACTGACTTGGCTCTCAACCATAACGTCCGAATAGTCCGCTTCGTTATGATCTAGCAGAACCATTGGCTTCACATTTTTTTTCTGCGTGTTCAGCGATTCTTTTGCCGCCGTGACGTGAGAGGGAGCAACTACGATCACAGATTCATCAACGTTTCTCAAAACCTCCTCAACCATTGCCAATGGCAGATCGCTCTCCTGAATCATCACCACGGCTTCCTTGGTAATCAGAAAGCCGCTTTCAGTGAATTTCTGAATTATGTCGGTTCGAATCATTGTAGGGCACGATGTTCGTAGCGCTTAGGGCAAGCATGAGCATTAACACGCCTGATCTGGCTATCCTCAGCTTCCAAGCGTATTTCGGCAGGTTATATAAAGCGTCAATTATAACTATGGTCATGACATCAGTCAGCTTTATACCGTATTTTACACTTGTTTGACAGAAATATATGCAGGATCAAACCAGAGAACGCGCAAGGAAATTCTGGAAGACTGATAATTATTGGTTAGCGCTTTTACGTGATATATTAGTCGCATTTCTCGTTGTCGCCGTGATCATATCGATTGTATATGCGTACTCAGGGTCTGTGACCCCGCTGGTGGCTGTGCAATCGGGAAGCATGGAGCACGATAAGGCAACGAGCCTGCTGGATCAAAACAACGGTATCTACAAAGGTGACGTAGTACTTATCAAAAAGACAACAGATGTGGTTACCTACAAACAGGGAATAAACGAGAACTACATGAAATTCGGCAATTACGGAGATGTCATAGTTTACAAGCCTAACGGTGACGACCGAACTCCAATAATTCATAGAGCCATGTACTGGGTGAATGCCGGCGACCGCCTGCCGAACAATCAGACAGCGACTCACGCAGGCTACATCACTAAGGGCGACGCTAATGTAGATTATGATCAACCGCTGCTGTTTGGCAGCATGCCACCTGTCGAGCCAGTCAAGCCCGAATGGATAATAGGCGTGGCCCAATACAGAGTGCCGTTGATCGGAAACTTAAGGCTCTCGCTTCCCACTGTTATCACTCCACTAGTTAAGGTATCTGCTGAATGTCAGAGTATGCCGATTTTTAGCTTGACCAACAGCTTTACTCTTTCCCGCCTGAACCCATTGCTAGACTATGGGGGCTACGTAGCAGGCGCCAAACTCGCTGCTAAGCCATTTTAACCACAATTAGATACGCTTATATCTTACATTTCGACATAAGCTTTGACTATGCCGCCATTTCTTACGATGGATGATCTCGATACGCACGGACGTATCGTCCTAGTGCGCGTTGACTTGAATTCACCAATTGGGCCGAACGGAGAGATTCTCGATGACATCCGTTTTCGCGGCCATATTCCCACCATTGAAGCCTTGGACGATGCAAAGACGGTGCTCCTCGCCCACCAGTCCCGGCCGGGGAAGCGGGATTTCACTACGATGGAGCGGCACACCGAGAAGCTCTCCTCGCTTCTCGGAAAAGACGTTACGTACGTCGATGACATTTACGGACATAACGTCCGACAATCAATACAAGAGATGAAGATGGGAGATATCATCCTCCTCGAGAACGTAAGGTTTAGTTCGGAAGAGATGCTCAAGGCCCCCGTCGAAGATCTCGCTAAGACGCATCTTGTTACACAGCTGTCCCTGCTCTGTGATCTGTATCTTAATGACGCGTTTGGAACTGCACACCGCGCACAGACTTCGATTGTCGCTTTTCCGCGGGCCTTGACTTCAGGAGCGGGTAAGTTGATGGAGCGAGAGGTCGAAATGCTCACAAAGGCGCTTACCACTTCTCAGCGGCCGCGACTGTTCATGCTCGGAGGGGCGAAGGCAGACGACAGCATCAAAGTGATTGAACACGTTCTCTCAAAAGGAAGCGCTGACAAGGTGCTTGTCACAGGCCTCGTAGCGAACATCTTTTTGGCAGCATCGGGAGTCGACATCGGACCCCCAAGCCTCGATTATATAAAATCATCTGGATACGGAAACTATGTCGAGATTTGCAGGAGACTGCTTGACAACTACGATGGGAAAATTGTAACGCCTCTTGACGTCGCTTTGAACGACAACGGTAAGCGTCTAGAGGCGCCAATTTCAGCGCTACCGAAGGCCTATCCAATACAGGATATCGGCATAGAAACGATTGTGGCGTATTCGGCAGAACTCAAAGCTGCAGGTACCGTTGTGATTAACGGCCCCGCCGGAGTATTCGAACAAAAAGCGTTTGCGCTCGGAACCAATGAAACGTTGAAAGCGGCGGCTCAATCTAAATTCTCGATATTGGGTGGGGGCCACATCGCGGCCGCAGCACGAAACATTGGTGTTGACAAACATATCACTCACGTATCAACCGGAGGAGGCGCGTGCATAGATTTCTTGGCTGGGGAAAGCTTGCCCGGAGTTCAGGCGCTCATCGAGGCGAGCGATTTCGAATGAGTACGTTAGCCGTCCTGTTCGTGAATCCAACGCCTTGTAGCGATACACTAAAAACGTATAAGTATCGGCGGGCATACATAAAATCGCCTCAAAGCGCCTCGGTGGCTCAGCCTGGAAGAGCGATTGACTTGTAACTGTATACGCAAAACGCCTCGCGCATCGATGCGTCTGCTGGTACTCAATATTGCGGAGCAAGTTATCAATAGGTCGAGGGTTCAAATCCCTCCCGGGGCTTTTTTCCTTCGCGCAGCAGATCTGTAGAGGTGGCTCATGCTGCAGAGCGGAACCGCGTGTGTGCGCCCGATGTACGCGACGTTCACGTGGTCGTGCGGAACATTCAGGTGATACCAAAAGATGATGTCCATCACAACGCTGACTCTTCCTGAGGCGTGGTACAGGGCAGTCAGACACATTATGGAATTTGGCAACGTGGTGGACACCGAGTACGGAGTTAAAGCGCGTCAAATCCTAATGGGTATGATCGAAATCGATAAGCCAACCCTAGGTTGGCATAAAGCTGATGCTTTTTGTTCGAAGGCTCGAGTCGAGGAGTATAAGAAACAGTTCGATCGCGCCTACCTGCATCAACACCACTTCGAATACACTTACCTGGAGCGACTCATAGAGGGCCACGGAATTGATCAGTTGGCTTGGATGAAAGACCAGCTATTAAAGAGACGGGTCGGATCGAAGCGTATTCAGGCAATTACGTGGATTCCCCAAATTGACTGCCTAAAGGACGAAGACCAGCCGTGCTTTCAGAGAATGTGGGTTTATCTACACGGCAATGAGAGGCTTGACGTCCATATCATGTATCGCAGTTGGGACGTGTTTCAAGCGTATGAAGCTAACATCAATGCGTTTCTTTCGCTAGTCAAAAAGGAACTTTTGGAACCTACAGGACTGAAGATGGGGACTTTGTGCACGGTTGGCAACTCGATGCATATCTATGATTACAACTGGGATGAAGCTCTTGCGCTCGTAAGCAAGTATAAGAAATAGCGTTCTAGTTACTGCTTTAGAAAATAAACTGGACAAATCTCCTCGGGAATCTCTTCGCGGTTTTGCCGGCGGCGATACAGATAGTCGCACAGAAACACTCCGATTTCCAGTTTGGTTGCCGCCAAACGCGTTTGCCAAAGTGATTCATGTATAACGCAAGGTGGCGAGCGAAATCATCAAAAATTGATAAAGCTCAACTTTTATTTATCTAAGTAATTACACTTTTGTGAAACGAAGCAATATTAATATCTATACTAGTTTTTTTTACTATAATTACAAATATATTATAGTTTTTCAGAATTGATCCTTCATTAACTAAAATCAGACTAAGGGGACCAATACCTTTTAAGTGGAAGAAATCTGTAATCGCCAGTTAACAGATTGTCCCTCGCTACGACACAATGGCTGAACTGAAAGAACACGGAGTAAATCATGACCCTAATCGATCGTGCAAAACAAGGAATCATCACAAACGAGATGAAAACTGTCGCCTCTGATGAGGGAATTACACCCGAATTTGTCTGTCGCGGAATTGCCAACGGGCAGATCGTAATTCCTATAAGTCCATACCGGGAGACCAAACCGATTGGAATAGGCAAAGGGCTTAAGACCAAGGTTAACGCTTCCGTAGGCACCTCTTCAGACATCGAGGATGTCGATCTCGAAGTCGAAAAAACAAAGGTGGCTGAGGCTTCGGGAGCTGACTCGATAATGGAGCTGTCCACCGCTGGTGACTTTTACGAAATCAGAAGGAGAATAATCGAGGCTACTTCCCTGTCCGTTGGGAGCGTTCCACTCTATCAGGCGTTTATTGAAGCTGCACGGCAGTCCGGCTCAATCGTTGATATGCGGGAGGATGATCTCTTTAGAGTGACTGAAGAGCAAGCAAAACTCGGTACCAACTTCATGGCAATTCACACCGGAATAAACTGGGTGACACTCGACAGGCTGAGGGCTCAGGGGCGGCACGCTGGCCTCTGCTCGAGAGGCGGAGCTCTAATGTCAGCGTGGATGGCTCACAACGAGCGAGAGAATCCACTGTTCAGCGAATTTGACTACCTGCTTGAAATCCTCAAGCGACACGAAGTCACCCTCAGCATGGGAAACGGCATGCGGGCTGGCGCAGTGCACGATTCTACCGATAGGGCCCAGATTCAAGAGCTGGTAATTAATGCCGAGCTCTCTGACAAAGCACACGAATTTGGTGTGCAAACGATCGTTGAAGGCCCGGGACACATACCTGTTGATGAGATTCAAGCCAACGTGGTGCTGCAAAAGCGGTTGACCAGGGACAAGCCTTTCTATATGCTCGGCCCGCTCGTGACTGACATAGCACCGGGTTATGACAACATAGTGGCCGCGATCGGAGCGGCTCTATCCTCCTCTTATGGCGCTGATTTCATCTGCTATGTTACGCCCGCAGAGCACCTTGCCTTACCGTATCCAGAGGACGTGCGCCTTGGGGTCATCTCTGCGCGCATTGCTGCTCACGTTGGGGACATGATTAAGCTTGGCAGCAGGGACGACGACCTAAAGATGGCGCAAGCGCGCAACGAACTCGATTGGGCGAAACAGTTTAAAGTGGCAATCGACCCACAAGCGGCAGCGAATATTCGTAAGGAACGAATGCCTTCAGATGCAAACACGTGTACCATGTGCGGCGAGTTCTGCGCCTACAAAATCGTCAAGGAGTACTTCGAACTGTAATGACACGGCGCCGGCACGCCCTGAGCTGCGCTAATGTCGCAGCTCGTCTCGTGGGATTGGGGGTTTGCGAGTTACGGGGAGGGTGAGTGTGCGGCAGGAGTTTGCACACTTCTGAACCACAAGCCTAGGCAAACTCAAAGTATCTTTTCGGACTTGTTGCACTATCTGTCAGAAACGTCATTGTCCGCTAATCGCGCGTTTCTTGTGCAGCTAAGCAATCACAATAGCCGCAGGTATCTGAGTCCTTCAACGACACCAAGGCCGTACTGCTCTTCTGCGATATAGTTTGAAGCGGCTCGCGCTTTTGGATCTGCGTTGCCGACCGCGATCCCCCTCCCCGCTATCTCTAGCATTTCAACGTCATTTTCAGCGTCGCCAAACGCCGCAAATTCGTCGACGGCGACCCCAAGCAGTTGCGCGACTCCAATTAGGCCGACGCCCTTGTTGACGCGCGCGTCCTTTACGTGGAGAGCGAACCCCGAATCGACGATGGTAACGCCATCACAGCACTGAGCCACCATCGTGCGAAGCGATTCGACGTCAGAGGTCGATAGGTTGTCTTTGCTGTAGGCAATCTCAGTAACGCGCTCTTTAGAGTTAATCCGCTGAAGAGTAAACTCACCACTGCCTTCGATTTCTTGAGCCGCTCGACGGCAGGCAGCAATATTCCCACTAACAAGCTTCGATTTACCGGCAGTGACGATCCCTCCGTTTTCAGCGATCACGCCTGAGATTTTACCGATGCTAACCGCTAGCGCATTTGCAAAACACAAGACGTTGCCGGTCGCTAAAACAATAGGGACTGTCAACTGTCGAATGGCTCTAACAACGGTAAGCTCCAGTGACCGGTCAGGAAAGGTTAAAGTGCCGTCGATATCAAACGCTACAGCTTTAATCAAGGTTCCACGTTCACGGTGGCTCAGGAC
>JBAULJ010000152.1:0-12918 GCA_049578125.1 Halobacteriota archaeon | reverse complement strand
GATCGCCGACGTCCTGACGAAGATCAAAAACAAGAACGCCGGCGGCATTGGCTTGGAATCGTTAGATGACGGGGCTGCTATTCCGCTAGCTCAAGGGGGTTTCCTCGTACTCACTACAGACACGCACGTCGTCAAGCCGATCTTCTTTCCCGGGGGGGACATCGGGCGGCTGTCGGTGTCAGGAACGGTCAACGACCTTGCGATGATGGGTGCAGCGCCGCTCGCGTTGACGAGTGCGATCGTCATGGAGGACGGATTCGCGATCAGTGATTTGCGCAAGATTGTCGCATCGATGGATGAGGCAACCCAGGAGGTTGATACGGCGATCGTGACCGGCGACACGAAGGTTATGGAAAAGGGTGCGCTCGATAAGATCATCATTAACACGGCAGGGATCGGCTTTGTTGAAAGGCCGGTGCGGGATTGCGGTCTCAAGCCTGGGAATAAGCTCATCATCACCGGCACGATCGGCGACCACGGCATCGCGGTGCTTGCTAAGCGAGAGGACTTCCACTTTCGCACGGAACTGCGCTCAGACGTCGCACCGATCTGGCACACGATAAAGGCGGCTCTTGATGCGGCTGACTCGACAGCAATAACGGCTATGAAGGACCCCACGCGCGGTGGCGTCGCGAGCGCGCTCAACGACATGGCGCACAAGAGCGGCGTAGAGGTCCTCATTCAAGAGGAGCTGTTGCCGATTAATCCGTCGATAAGGGCGGCTGCTGAAATGCTCGGCATCGATGTGCTCGAAGTGGCAAACGAGGGCAAGGCGATCATCGGCGTGGAGACGGAGAGTGCTGAAGCAGCGCTCGATGCGATCAAGAAAACCAAGTACGGGAAGAATGCGGCGATAATCGGCGAGGTGAAAGAAGGCCAAAAAGTCCTGATGACCACGCAGATCGGCGGAACTCGTTTTGTTGATGCACCGCTTGGCGATCCCGTGCCCCGCGTGTGCTAAGCGCTCACGTCGTTCTAAATTGCTTCTAACGCCCTGCGCACACTCGCAGAAAGCTTTATTATTAATACTTGGCTAGTAAGCTGTGCTCTGTGCAACCACCATTTTTGCGCAAGCCCGGGTAGTGTAGCGGCCTATCATGGAGCCCTGTCGAACACTCCTCCGCTTTTTAGCTCTCTTTTGGCTACACGAGACGTTTATGGACCCCTCTGTTTCTCCAATACTGTCTCAGTGAGTGAAAACCCCTTGGCGATATATCCAACAGAGACAGGGAACGGTCAAAATCTCAGTGTGCTTCAGTTAACATTCTCGCGTGACCAACTTGTCAGTTACAAGAAATGGCGCATCGCAGGTCTTGATCGAAAAAGCGTTAACTGGATGAATAAAGCGACTGAGATTATTTGGGATTGCTCTCATGGTGTTATCAGTAAGGAAACCATGGACTCGGTGCGTTACATCGCCCTAACTAAATACAAGTGCGTTTATTCGCAGCGCAAGGTGCTCTATTTTGCTAAAGGTCTCCTTAAGTACTTGACGAAGACTACGTTTGATACACGCTTTCAAGCTTTTGAACTCTTCTTGGAGATGCCTAAGGTCCTCAAAACTCGCAAGCATGTTACGAGCCGCATTGTGACTAAGGAAGACATTGAAAATTTGCTGAAAGCGATTGAAAAAGCGTTTAGTATCGGGCGTATCGACAACGCTCACTATCTAAACTACAAAGCGATAGTGCTCTTCGGTGCGTTTACGGGTCAGCGACCTTTAGCGACAATAGCAAGATTAACTACAGGACAATTTGAGGAAGCTGTGAAAATGAAGAAACCGGTTGTCGATGTTCTCCCGTGGCAAGATAAGATTCGCATGCAGCATTATTGTCCTCTCCACCCGCAAGTCGTGGAGGCGATAGAGCCTGTGCTGGAAGGTCGATTCGATGATGAGCGTGTTTTTGAGCAACTGTCCTTTCAAGAGTGGCTTAAGTGCACAGACATCCGATTATTGCAGGGAGGCGCTCGCATTGTCAACGGAGACCTGAGGAAATTTGCTGAGCAGCAATCCGACTTACTGCAGTGGGATCAATCAAACAAGAACTATATACTAACCCATGGCGTCAATGGAGTTGATTGGCGATTTTACAAGAGTCCAAGACCAGAGCCAGTATATGACATTTATATGCAGTACTGGGCGCCTGTAAGCTTTGATTCTTAAGCTATTAGCTTACAACGTGCTTGGGACGGATCAATCCAATCGCGCTAACATCCTTACTCACGGGGATCGTGGTATCGAGTGGAGTAATTATCGGCATCCGCTGCGGGAGCACGTGTATGATGTGTATATGAAATGTTGGAAAAACGTGGAATTCAGATCATTTTTATAAAATGGTTTAAAATAAAAAATGCTAAAAAAATCTATATTTAAACACTAATAGCAAAAAAATGAAAAAAAGAAAGGAACAACCTAAACATCAATACATAGAAGCTCGCCTCATTAGAAGGCTGAGAATCTACCTTATTGTGATGCTCGTTGTATTTGCCGCTATAGTAATTGAAGTTTTAGAAGGCAGATTTGGTATTCAATGGGCTTTCATAGGCGTCCTTATTGGCCTAGTGGTAGGCATCATAGTCAGTCGCAGTTATCACCTTAGTTGGGATGTAGAAACTCACAATGTGATTGGTCGCATCGACTGGATAGGATCTGTACTTCTAGTGTGTTATCTGGTTTTCTTATTCAATAAAAGCTATTTTCTGGGATTTTATGTGCAAGGAGCTCCTTTATTTGCTATTATTCTCGGCACCACGGCAGGCACCATGCTAGGCAGAATATTGGGCACTAGACACGGAATCAATAAACTCCTGAAAACCTTAAATCTAAAATAAGAGTAGGTGGGTGTCCAACTCATTTTATTTTAGGCGATCTGCGGATTTCACTGAATAATACGGCGACATCATTCAGTGGGACCAATCAAACAGGGCTTACTTTATGACGCACGGTGTCAGCGGAATTGATTGGAAGCACTACAAACACCCGCTGCCTGAGCACGTTTATGACGTGTATATAAAGTATTGGCAAAATACCCAACTAGGCAACTACAATATCGTTCATTGCTGAGGAATCAAATCGAATCAACACTGAAGCAGAAGGGGCAAACCATGGTCAATCTCTTTTTGAGATCGCTTGTCATCGCTGCTATCATCGTCTCTGTCACAGACGTGATTATGTTTTACGTGATCTAGAGCGGAAGAACACAAATAACTCTGCTGTTCGTCATTTTGGTTATCATTATCACAATGGTACCTATGGCGGTCAATCTCTGGGTTCACATTTTCAGGCAGCTTGACAAGGCAAGTTTAGCGTAGCTCACTAAGCATACAGGAGAAGGGATTAATCGGCAGTTACAGGACTAAGCGTTACGCCGCAAACATCAAAATGGCCTTTATCTCCTAATATTCTGGGCAGAATTCTAAAGCCAGATTTTTCCGCAAGCGAGTCGTGGCATGAATAATAATTGAGACACTGGCCAAAAGAGACACTTTCAATTAGGAGGATTATCATAGGACGTGCTGAGCATAAATAGGCAAAGATGAATCAGAACAGCATAGGGAGAATTGGGCACATGGTAGAGAAAGTGGTAATTATAGGAGGAGGCGCTGCTGGAATTGATGTTTTAGAGCTTTTGCTCAGAGGATGCAAAGATCCCGGGAAGATGGAGATAACGCTGCTCAAGAAGGAGGACGAAGGCTTCTTTTCCATGTGCGGTTTGCCTTTTGCATTGCAGGGTATGTATAGCACAATCTTGCTCAACTTATTTAAACCAGATTTTTATAGAGATAGGGGAATCGACTTTAGGACTTCGGTTGAAGTCACTGGCATCGTTCTTAAAGAAAATCATGTGCTTCTTAGCTCTGGCGAGCGGATATCTTATGATTTATTGGTGATAGCCACGGGAAGTTTGCCCTTCATCCCGCCAATTAAGGGGGCAAATATAGAAGGCGTCTATACAATTGGCAGTAGCACGGATGGCAAACTCCTAGAGAAGGCCATAAATGAAGAAGAATTGGAAAACGCCCTAGTCATTGGTGGCGGCTGGATCGGGCTGCAAACTGCGGTTGCTTTTTCAAAAAAGGGGATCACCACTAGAGTCGCAGAGAAGCTCCCCCACCTACTCCCCTCCCTTCTTGACGGAGACATGGCATCGATTATTAAAAAATATCTTGATAACGACTTGATATTTCTCCTGGGAACGACTGTCGATGCTATAAAAGGATCGCAGCATGTAGAGTCGGTGAAGGCAGGCGTAGATGAATTTCCTGCAGATATTGTTCTTATATCTGCTGGGATGCTTCCCAACGTTGATATATCCAGGAAAGCAGGCATAGAAATAGGAGAGAGCGGCGGAATTGTTACCGATCTGTCGCTCAGAGTCAAAAAAGGAAGCTCCCATTTGGAAAATGTATATGCGCTTGGCGATTGTGTTGAAGTGATAGATGCAGTGACGTATCGCCCCCGCCTCAGCTTGCTGGCATCAACAGCGCTGATCCAGGCCAGAGTGGTAGCCTATAACATACTGGGTGAACCTTCATACTACGAACCCTGTTTGAGTCCATCGGTAGCCAATATATTGGGCCTGCAGGTGGGATCGGTAGGAGCGACAAGTGAGATAGCGGGTAAATACGGGATACCAATCAAGGTTGGCAAGTCTGTAAAACAAACGAAGGCCAGGTTCTTTCCGGGTGGAAAGGCCATTACGGCTAAACTAATCTTCGAAGCATCTAGTGACAAGCTAATAGGGGCGCAGATAATCTCTCAGGAATCCGTGGCGGAACGCATAAATGAGCTTACCCTTGGAATTAAGGCTGGGATTACTGCCAAAGACATTTGGATGAGAGAGCGATGCTTTGATCCATCGCTTACCATGTTGGAAGATGTCATAGTTGGTGCGGCAATTAATGCTGTACAAAGCTGACTTCATTAGGAGACAATGGTTTTTGGTAACGGCCAATATTAGACTCAAAAACCTAGCCGACTAACAACTTATATTGGAATAGTGGAGCTAAAATCTGATCTTCGCCTCCTTTGACGGCGCGACACGTGTTGATCTATATATGTGAACAAGCGTTCTCCACGT
Source organism: Halobacteriota archaeon (assembly GCA_049578125.1). Lineage (GTDB taxonomy): Archaea > Halobacteriota > Bog-38 > Methanoflorentales > Methanoflorentaceae > Methanoflorens. The sequence goes on along the minus strand of JBAULJ010000152.1, from coordinate 7,837 downwards.
TTCACCTTTTGCTAGTTAGCTTGTATCTCTTCTGTGCATACAGTAGTAATTCTCTTCGCCTTTTTTTCTTGCTAACACGGATAATTTGAGCTAAGTTTTAATTTCGAGTCCAGTGTAAAAGCATAGGCGGAGCCTAATACAGGCTCCGACCCGATCATCTAGAAGATGTTGAAGGGAGCCCTATTGAGGCTCCAACTTACTTAGCAACATCTGAACGCTTTGTTGACGAATTTGACACAGTGACCGGAGCCTAATACAGGCTTCAACAAACAGTCTCTGAATTATCGGCACCCGCTCCCTGATTCGTTTACAACATTTATTTGAGGCATACAAACCTGATGTTTTGGCGCGCATTACAGTTGCGCAACTTTGGCGCTCCAGTCCTATAGGTCTAATCTCAGATGAGGCCGTTTGATAAATTGTGAGAAGCCTTGTCATTGCTCGATTTGCTAAAAGAGGTAAGATTTCCTCAGTTTAATATAGCAAACTTTTTATTAGTGCATAGCGTGCTTCGAACGTTAAAAAGAAAAATTAGGCGTTTGGGATGAAAAAGCAGCTTCTGGTGCCCTCTGTCGTAATCCTACTTCTCACTGCTTCCATCGTAATGGCCTATCCAAGCGCCGCACAAGCCAGTGACACACAACTACCTTCTTGCGGTTCAAGCACAGCCGTGTCGGCAAAACTTGACGCGTACATGAATGCTCTAACCGACGCGGGGCAGTTTACAGGAGCCGTGCTCGTGGCGCAAAATGGCACTGTGCTCCTCTCGAAAGGGTACGGAATGGCAAATGACGCGTGTTCCGTCCCCAACACGCCACAGACTGTTTTTCGGATCGCCTCGAACACCAAGCAGTTCACCGCTGCTGCTATTATGAAGTTGCAGGAGCAAGGACGGCTCAACGTGACCGATCCGATCACGAAGTACATCCCCGACGCCCCGCCACAATGGAAGGACATAAAGATCTATCAGCTGCTAAACATGACCTCGGGCATGCCACGCGAAGGGGGGTACGATGTCACCGATCCGACTAATATCGCGCTGCCAGACCTCGTGCATCGATTTTATGCCTTGCCCCTTGACTTTGCGCCCGGAACGAACCAAAGCTACTCCAATAACGGCTATATCGTCTTGACCTACATCATCGAGCAGACATCGGGACAGTTGTATGACGAGTATTTGGATCAGAATATCTTCAAGCGGTTAGGGATGAGCAGCACTGGAGGGCAAGAAACAAGCGATATCGTCCCTAACTTGGCGTGCGCATACACTACAGAGGCCGGCACCCCCATCAGCTACGATTTGCAAAACATCCATAACGTTTACGGAGCCGGATCCCTTCATTCCACGACCGAAGATCTATACAGGTGGGGGCAGGTATTACAAATGCCGCCGGGAGCGATCCTTTCATCTGCGTCGGTCAGTGCGATGCTTGAGCACGGCTATGGGATCGCCGAGGCTACATATAACAACCGCACGCTTGTCAGCTTCACTGGGCGCAACTTCGGTTACATTTCTCAGACCTTGTTTTTCCCCGACGATAACGTGACCATTGTGTGGCTGTCAAACTATGACAGGACCCAAGTGGCAAGCCTCTTTAAAGACCTCGTCGCAATCACCTTTGGAGAACCCTACCGCCTGCCCCAACGGATCGACAGGCAGGAAACGCCCATGAATGCAACGGCGTTGGGGGAATACGTCGGAACTTACCAGGCAATAGGAGCGCCGTGGAACTATACGGTTTTTCGGGACGGCAACCAGCTCTTTTACACCTCGAGCGTGCCTAATGAAACCGTCAAACTCTTCCACGAGAACAATGACACGTTTTTTGTGACAAGCGAGTCCCCAGACTCGTTCATATTCACGCGGGACAACACTGGGAAAGTTGACGGGTTCAACATGACTACAGGGTCGGGGATTGACAGGGCAGTGAAGATCTTCTAAAAAGAGGGCCTACAACGGCTGGAGCCTAATACAGGCTCCGACTTAACAACCTACGTGGCCACTATCGGCACCCGCTGCCTGAGCACGTGTATGATGTGTATATGAAGTACTGGGCAGATACCTCGTTTGGATAGCTCGGTACGAGGGTTAATCATCAGCCGCGGTCTTTTCAACGCTTCACCTCATTCTCTCTGATGCTAAAGCCCGGTGTTCGGGTCCGGCGGCTCTGCGTGCGTCTTGGCGAGCGCGGCGACGTACTGCGTGATGACACCGATCTGGATGTGCTCTTCAGGCCGCAGCTCGTCCGGCTTGGGCGGCGTGTAGGGGTCGGGTGTCCCCGGCTTGATCGGAGGCTCGACCATAAGGGACCTGAGGAAAGCACCCACAGCGGCTGCCATCGGGTGCGCGACCCAGCCGTGCGGAAAGTCGACGTTGTGCTCCTCGCGCGGGTCCCATTCCAGGTTGTAAATGCGCGGCACGTTGTACGGTGTCCAAGTGGACAAGAAATCATCCTGCTTGAAGAGGTGCGCTTTCCACTGGTGCCACTTGACCGCCTGCAAACGGTTGCCCTGGATGCAAAGGACCGTGTCGCGGCCCGATTTCTTGGCGTCGCCAAGCAAGAAGTCACGCATGTCCATGCCGTCGATCTGCCGGTCAGACGGGACCCTGGCGCCAGCTGTGAGCAGCAATGTTGTGAAGGTGTCAGCCTCGTGCACGAGTTCGTTGCTGACCTTGCCGGCCGGAACCTTGCCGGGCCAGCGGATGATACACGGTGTCCGGTTAGAACCTTCCAGCGAGGTGAAGTAGCCCCCACGCCACGGCCCCGAACAGCCCGTCCATGCGCCCCCGGCCGGATCGGGATCGATGGCCGGCATACGCCAGTTGGCATCCGGCCCGTTGTCCGAGGTCCACACCACAATGGTGTCCTCAGCTATCCCAAGTTCGTCGAGCTTATCCAGGATCATGCCCGTGAACTCGTCCATCTGGGTCAGCAAGTCGGCCATGTTGCCGCGCTTCGTCTTGCCCGCATAGGCAGGATCGGGGATAGGCGGGATGTGTACCTGCGTGTATGGCAGGTACATGTAGAATGGCTTACCCTCCTGCTTGGCGCGGGTCATGAAGTCGATGGCCCAACCGGTGATTTTGCGGTCGAAGTTGGCTCGGAAATCGGCGTCATAGGTGGCGATTACCTCGCTCTGGCTACCCTTCCTCTTCGAAAAGATCGGCTCCGGCTCGAGCGGGATCTGCTTCTTGCCCGCATAGGGCGCGGAGGTCACGGGTCCATCGGGGAAGTACGACTGCATCGTCCAGAGGACTTCGTCAGCCGTGCGCGGGGACCACACCGCCTCGTCAAAGCCAAATTCAACTGGGCTGCGGTTTTCCGGGTCACTGCCCAGATGCCACTTACCCCACATGCCCGTTGCATATCCGGCGTCCGACAGAGCCTGCGCGATTGTCACTTCCCAACGGGTCAGCCCATCAGGTCCGCCAGCGATGGGCACGGTCTGTGTCCCGGAACGAATGGGATGTCGTCCCGTCAACACGGCCGAGCGGCTCGGCGTGCATTGTGCTTCAACATTGAAATTAAGCAAGCGCATACCCGCTGCCGCCAGACGGTCAATGTACGGGGTGGGCGCGCCACGTAGGATCCCGCCTCCGTAACATCCGAGCTCGCCCCAGCCTAAGTTGTCCCAAAAAAAGAATACAATATTTGGTTTTTTGCTACTCATTTCGATTCCTCTTTGGTGCGGATCGTTTCTTTGTCTGATGGCTGATTACCCCGCGAGTTTATGACATTCAAGACAATTCGTTACATTGTCGGAAAGGCTTCCAGTTCGTATCCTATCTAGGTGCCATTGTGGCATCTTAGGGGCACCTCCGACACCCGTTTGATGACATTCGAAGCAGGTGGTTCTGTTATTATGGTCTGCAGGTATGTTGGGGGCACCTAACGAGGAAGAGCAACCTGCTGCAACGACTACGATCCCGATTATAACCACCACGGTTAGTCCGACCGCTATTAGTCTCCATTGCATACGCTTATGCAAGAAGCGAATGTTAGCTTAACAATTTCTATGCTATTCAACAAAATATGCCTAATTGTCGAATTATCTAAAAACTAACCGATATAGGCAAACTTATGCCTACTTGTACAAGCCGATACAGGCCTTACTGCTAGGCCCAGCAAATAAGGTCAAAATACAAAGCTTTACTTTCCAATTTCGTGTTAATAGCAACTACAACGAAAGACATAACAGACTACTTGGAGCAGGCACAAGTTGACATAATGTCAGAGTATGCCGCGACGTGCAACGTACGTGATTATCTTATTATACAAGTGCTGTGGCGAACCGGCATTCGGGTAGATGAGCTCCTACATATTCGGCCTGTTGACCTTGAGCATCATACCAGCATGGTCCGCATTGTTAAGGCCAAAGGCAACAAGCAACGACGTGTGCCCTTGGCTGCTAAAACGTTAGTGCAACTACAGGCTTACATTGACGCTAATAAGATAGCAAACGAGGCCCCCATATTCCCTATAACGCAGCAGTGGGTCAGGGCCATTATAAACAAATACGGGGCATTGATAGATAGGAACATCCATCCGCACACATTTAGGCATTCTTTTGCCATAAACAGCGTGCGGCACGGAGTTGACATACGTAGGTTGCAGCAGGTGCTAGGGCATTCAAACATAAACACAACAGCAGTCTACTTGAAGTTCAATGATCAGGACCTGCAAGACGTGTATGCAAACGTGCAGTTTTAACGTATGTTAAAGGGGCACACTATGGCACAACAGAGTGAGCGTGGCAAGTGGCGTAACAGCCCAGACGATGAAATACTAAGGCGTATTAGCGTGATACTAGGCACTCCTAAAAAAGATTATTTTATGCGCCGCGATAAGCTTTTTGAGCGCAAATCCGTTAAAAAGGGTTGATGTTTCGCACACCAGTATGTTTTCATAGCGAGGTATAAAATGAGCGAGAGATATAGCGACGTGGACGCTATGACGCCCCGTGAGCGCGATTATTACCTGCATGCATCCATCCGTGGCTATATTCAGTTTTTATATACGCTTGATTACGGGCGTAGGCGCCTAGAGTTTGAAACGCTTAAAGATGACGAAGAATATACTAAAGGGCTGTGGGACGCAATGGATGGAATACACGCCAGCCTTATTAATGCTATAGCTGTTTTAGCCGCGGGTTTGGGAATGGATGCGGGGACGTTTATCGGGGAATATCTACGGGATTTAGAACTTGGCGCGTACAAATATGAGGAGGCGCCGGAAGATATCGACGACCGCGTACGGCACATCAAACGCGATATTAACCGAGTGTAAAAAGAAAACAGGGAAGTACGTAAGCGACGCTTCCTTTTATGCTTCGTAGTTTCACTTTCTTTCTGCTATTGTAGTAATGGGATAACTAATCCAATGATTAGGCACATTACGCCAATAAATACAAAAGGCACCCCCCATGCCCAGTGAATTGATAATACTGCGTACAATGCTATCGCTGTAATAATCACACCAGCAATTAGGAAAGTCACTCCAGCTAGTGAAACCAACGCCTTTTCACTTCCTTTTGCTCGCGGCGACAATGGTGACTGCCGTTTTTCTAAAACACGTAAAAAAGCACTCTAAGGAAATAAAGATTGTTGGCACAAAACTTGCAGCAGCGGCCCTACCCTCAGTGGACTTTTGGGAGTTTGTTTCTTACACCGAGGGAACTGCCCGCGTACGGAGCCCTATTGAGGCGTCGATCCAGAACCTACCATAGCAATTATCGACATCCGCTGCCTGAGCACGTGTATGATGTGTATAAAAAGCGCATAGGAAGTTCCAATTGAACTCAAAAAACACCCACCGCTAAGCGGGAACGCAAAGGCCAACACATTTTTTATCTTTTGGCATTCTATTTAGTGTGGCTTTTTTTTATGAGTAGGTGAGCGCAAATGGCAGTGGATTTAACAGATCCTACAATTCTAGCGGCGATCATAGGCATAGCGGGTGCGTTCATAGCTGGAGTATTAGGCGCCCTATACGTGCCACTGTTCAACGAATGGATGCAGACGCGGGCTCAAAAAAAGAAGCTCCGACGAGGACTCTATAGAGAGCTTGTACACTGGTACGAAAACACGATCTGGCAAATAAAGAGCTACGATCGCAACCATGGCGAGATTGGATTCTTTGCACCTCCCGTAGTCGGGCTGAGAGCGCCGGTCCATGTGGGCTACAGTATTAATCAAGCTGAGGAAAACCCACAAATATGGCGAGGGGATTTGAAGAAAAAGATCATAGACTTGCAGAAAATCTTCCGTGCTCTCGAGGAAGAGCTGCTGAAAACCAACTTATACGCGAAGACGCTTGAAGATGACCAAGTAATGCAGTATTTCTACCAGCTAAACGACAGCGAAATCATTTCTAACTGTTATGACAATTTCCGCTACGCCTTCGAATTTCAGCTTCCTCCCTACTATGCCTTGCCAACCGGCCGCTTCCTAACATCAGAGGAGGCAAAAGAGCTGTCCCTCCTTGAAGGCCGCCTAGATACTCTCAGAATAGCTTGTGCAGCATTTGAATTCCACGAGGACCATGAAGAGCTCGACAGGAGTCTTCTTGCCACGATGAGACGAGGAAGAAAGAGGGGCACACTAGTAAATGCCCCAGAAACAGGACGAGAGACAAGCAGATGGTGCCTTGCTTGCGACACATACTCCGATCCTGTTGTCTTCTGGGCGCTAAATAAGGCGCTCGTGAATGAGCTCTGCGAGCACTGTGGAAAGAAGCTCCCGACTGTGAACGAGCTCAGCAAGATTCTCGAGCGAACAAATGCCGATGAAAAGCGAAAGCAGGCAACCTATGCACTGGCTAAGACCTATGAGTACAACAGAACTGAGATAAAGCGCGATAACGTCGATCGGCTTGTTACGGCGCTAGGAGATACTCTCTTAGAAGTGAGAGAAGGTGCAGCACTCGCGCTGGGGAACATAGGTAAGCGTTTGGGAAAGATAGGCGGCGAGCAACACAAAACTGCAGATCTAAGAGATCCAGTGGTAAAAGCGTTGGTTAAGAAACTTTCGGACAAGGGTGAAGACGCGAAGATGAAGCAGGCAGCCGCAGTCGCGATCGCCAAGATCTATAAATGCCGCAAGAAAGGTGCAGGCGTGGCGCGGAAACCACTTAAACTTGCGTTGCAGGATTCAAACGACGATATAAGAAGAGCAGCAGCGGGGGCGGTTGGAAATATTGGTGACCAACACCTCTTCCTAAGCTTGGAAACAAGTTTATCAAGCGCCAAGTCCGAAAGTGCTCAAGAGGCTATAGTCATAGCATTGGGCCGTTTAGGCAAAAAGTCCGTTCAGAGGCTTATCGAGGTGATGCACGACGACAAAAAGCCAACACTTACTCGGAGGACGGCTGCATCCGTCCTAGGAGGCATTGGCGACCCGTCCGAGGTGTGGGGGCCACTAAATCAGGTTGCAAACGACCAATCGGCTGACCCACATCTTAAGGTCTCTGCACAGAGCGCACTCAGATTGCTTGCACGGCAACACGAGGAGGTCTCTTTCGCATTCGGCCTCTCTATTTAGATTCTGCATCTGATCCGCGATGCGCCGACTAAGTCATGCCAAAAGGTGACAGTGTTTTAAAACAGAACGTAGACGTTTTAAAACCGTGTGAAGGTGTAGCACAGGCCTCGATCGACGCCCTTGCCAAAAATACATCGAATTCCACGCAACAATCAGAGGCAGAGAGCAGCTTAAAAAGCACCGCAGAAAGCTTTATTATCAATACTTGGCTAGTAAGCTGTGCTCTGTGCAACCACCATTTTTGCGCAAGCCCGGGTAGTGTAGCGGCCTATCATGGAGCCCTGTCGAGGCTCCGAC
>JBAULJ010000151.1:0-2669 GCA_049578125.1 Halobacteriota archaeon | reverse complement strand
GTATCAGTCCTCTTAGGAGCGCAAGAGTGTATATGGAGGATGTTATATATCGTTTTCCTCGGCTGTAAAAAGCGCCCCTCTCGCAAGAATCGCGTGAGTCGTCGGCAGCATCAATGCCGAGGACGGCTCATTGCTATGAATTGAAGCCCGCCTGCGAACGAAGGTTTTCAAGAAATGCTGCCTGTAAAAAGAGAGCAGGACCAGCCCGAACGCCCAAGTCGATGTTTATATAGGATCACATCGATACATATGTACTTGACGCATGTTTGACCCGTATCATCGTCCAATCAAAAGCCTGCGCATTTCCTTGACGCGCAAATGCAACCTCAATTGCCTATATTGTCACGAAGAGGGAGAACTACATAGCGCTAGGCCTTATGAGATCTCTGTGGCTGAAATAGCCAAAATCGCACAAATCTGCTACGACGAGGGCGTAACGAAGGTCAAGTTTTCGGGCGGGGAGCCGCTATTGCGCAAAGATATCGATCAAGTCATCAAGGCGCTGCCGCCATTCGAAGATATCTCAATGACGACCAACGGTCAACTCCTCGATGAGCGGATAGGCGATCTCGAAGGACTTGACAGAATAAACGTTAGCGTAGACACGTTTAATCCAGCCACCTACAAAAAACTCACTGGGGGGGATGTCGAAAACGTAGTGCGCGGACTAGACGCGGCGCTCGGAGCAGGTCTAACGCCTATCAAGATAAACATGGTGGTGATGGACGGGATCAACGATCACGAGATTGGAGAGATGATCAGGTATGTGCAAGGAAAGGAGATGGTTTTGCAGCTGATCGAACTAATGGACTTCAAGAATCGCTCGGAGCTCAGGGGCTCTAATCTGCGAGTCATTGAAAGCACGCTGGAGGGGCTGTCAAATAGAACGACTGCGAATACCTTGCACAAAAGAAAGAAGTTCGAGATCAACAACGCTGAAATTGAAATCGTCCGCCCCATAGATAACACAGAGTTTTGCATGAACTGCAACCGGCTGCGAGTGACCTCAGACGCAAAGCTTAAGCCTTGCCTTCTCAGAAACGACAACCTTGTCGACGTACGAGGAATCGATCAAGTTACAGACGTACGCGCCTTAGAACTTATTATGGAAGCTGTCAAAAGGAGGGAGCCATATTACAAACCAAGACCCGTTAGCGGAGCTTGTGGTCGATGGAAAGCGGATACCTATTAACCAGTTTGTCCAAGACGTTTTTGCTGGGGTAATCGGTGGTGTTCTCTTATCTATTCACGGCGTCAATGACGATTGGAAGCTCGCAGAAGTAAAGATAACGCGCAGCGATTGATGCTTATGGATCTTGACTCGCTCATCGAAACACTCGAAGCGATTGCTCCTCCTGAACTCGCTGATCCGATCGATGATGGGCGAATTGGACTAATATCTCGCGGACGAGACAACGTGAACTCAACAGCCGTTGCGTTGGATCCAACGGCGAACGTCATTAAAAAGGCAGTCCAATCCGACGCTGATATACTTATTACGCACCACACACTGATTTGGAATCCTATCACTAAGGTTCCCCTGGGTATTCAAAAACAGCTCACGCTCATCTTGGAGAACGATTTATCGTTTTATGTCTTGCATACCAACTACGATGCGGCACCAGGAGGGGTCAACGAGGTGTTGGCGAAACTCGTCGGATTGCATGACATCGAACCCTTTGGCATCGGAAGAATGGGCACAATCAGACCGATCAGCACACTGGATTTCGTAAAGCACGTTGCACAAAAACTCCATACACACGTCCAGTTCGTTGGAACACGCGTCATACAAAAAGTCGCCGTGATTGGCGGCAGCGGCTTTGACGCGACGGAGGAGGCAATCGCAGCTGGCGCTGATGCACTTCTTTCCGCCGAACTGAATCATGCCGCAATTCGCTGCGCAGAAAGCCGTCTTTCTCTGGTTGATGCGACGCATTACGCAACTGAAGTCCCGGCAATGCAAGTCCTAGCCCAACGTTTGGGTGGCGAGTTCATTGACGACAAGCCGAAGCTCTTCGGTTTCGCTTACCGACTCGAATGACAACCTCTGCCAGTTAAGACGTAAGTAATAGATAGGAGAAGTATCCTTGTTTTCAGATGCGTTTAAACGACAAGTCGAACTCGAATACGGCAATCGAGGAAATAAAGGACTTGAAATAGCAGAAGAAAGGCGCGTTAAACGCTACAAAGACTTTTATGTCGTCGTGGGCGAGACTGACGAGTACATTGTCGAGGAGACTCTGTGCACCTGCAAAGACTTTTTGTTCAACGCTTCACGAAATGTCACAAAATGCAGCCATATGATTGCTGTTGAAATTGCGGAACGGGAAGGCTTGATTGATGTTATCAACGCGTGGTATCAGGACGTGCGACCATTGCCGTAACATAGCCTTATTGAAGAGCTAAGCTTGCTCAGCAGCTCACGTCGGGGAGTTTCTTTCCTGTTCGGAGGTATTCAATCATCTTTTGTTTTTTACTTATAGCCCGCGCGGCAGCCAGATCGACCCGAGCACGCATTAGTTTAGTCTCCCGACCATCTGCGTGTTCACCAACTACTTTTTTCACTGGCGTATAGGCTGATTCTCGGAACTTTGGCGTGAGAGCGAGCCGTTCACCTGCGCAGAGCACTTCAGCGCCGCTACCTGGCTCTATATGACCAACTTCGTCGA
>JBAULJ010000150.1:0-2478 GCA_049578125.1 Halobacteriota archaeon | reverse complement strand
ACGACGGTGACGGGGCGAATATTATCTACGGAGCTGTCGTTCGTTCTCGGGACAGCCGTCCACGCGTGACCGCCGTCTGATGAGCTAAAGTCGACGATCTCAAACTTGTTGCTCTCGGTTGAGTACTGGGATGTGTGAATGACGTCTTGCACCCCCGCGCGCTTGGCGATGCTCACGCCACCAGAATAATGAAGCTGTGAGCCGTCGCCGATGTAGCCGCCGGCCGCACATATCTCGCTTTTTATGTCAAACTGCTGCGTTGTGGGATTATACCGCGCGTAGTTGTAGCGGTGGTCGGTGTCGCTCGGGAAGGTCGCGTAGACGCAGTAGATGTATGAAGCTGAGGTCGCATATACGTCCCAAATCCACGCCTTTACGCCATTGTTCGTGCTCGGATCGTAGACTACTGCAGTTTTGTCGGCGCTGATCGGACCCGTGGGCGCGTTCAGGTCGAGCAGCGTAATCGCGCCGGGCTTTCGTATCGTTATGTCACTCGCGCTCCCGATTCTAAGATAGCAGTAGCGCACGTCGTGCCGGCTGCCCATGTCCGGATGCCCTGATAGGATAATGTCGGCGGCATTGTTTCCAGCGACGCTCGACCGCCACGATGTCTTGATATACAGCTGTTCGCTGCTACCGTAGTCGAATACTGGGATCTCTGTTCCCCACGTCGCTCCGTTGTCCTTGCTGATCCGGCATGACCAGCGTTGTTGGGTAGCCGAATTGCCAACCTGAACTCTATGAAAGACGACAATAACCGGATCATTGTAGACTATTTGCGCGTAGGTTGTCGCCCCGCTTGTAGTAAGCGTTCTCTCAACGCCAAGTGTGCCAATATCCTCAGGTGAGCTTGAGATCCTGTAACGCAGCACGTTATCTGCGGAGTGACGAGAATAGAAGATGACGAGCCTCCCATCGTTAAGCACTTGTATCGCCGGACAATTGTGATCGTCAGGCTCGAATGTGCCGAGAGTAAACGTCTTCAGCGTGTTAGCACCGTGGTCGTACTGACCGACCATGATGGCGCCAGCGTTTGTCACATAGCCAAAATACGTTCGGTCGTGCGCCCCGCTGTAATGCAGCGCTCGTGGTTCGCTGAACCAGCTCCAGCATGAATTGGACACAAGTCGTTGGCCAGTGTTGCCGTTGGTCTTATCGGCAGCCATGACCCCCGCCACGGTCGACAGAATTATAAGCGATACGAAAAATACGGCTACGGTCGCCCTCATTTGGTGCACCCTACCGTCAGCTTGTTATTTTGATATGAACCTATCGATTTGTTCTGCAAGTCATAGATGGGTCCGGTTGAGGGGTTCAGGCGCAGCCATACAATCGCGGCACTTGTCTCGCGCTTTTTTCCCGTGGCCGCGTATTGCCCGCGTATTGCGACAGAGAATAGATACAAAAGCAAGCGTTTCATCTACACGCTGGCCAGCTTATTAAAAAAAAGCAAGACTAGCTACATTTCATCACACGTAGCGACCACGTCACTACCATCGCTTTCGGCTCCGTGCAGTTGTTCAGGCTTCACTAGCCCGAAGTTCTTTCCTCAATTCATAGGCCCAAAACAGTAGCGCGCTAGTCAAGACTAGGGAAACAAACGCGGCGAGATTTCCAGTGATTCTTGCTGCTGTGACGTGATAGACTGCAAAAAAAGCCGGCATAGTGACAAAGGTGAGTGTGTAGAACGGAAACACTGCGAGAATGAGGAGACAGAAGATAATGCCGCGCTTTTTTTTGAAGTTGTCTAGACTGAGCAAGGCTGCCGGCAGGAGAAACATCCACCACTGCGGCTGAGTGAACACTGCCGCGAAGAACCATGCGATGATAACAAAAACGTAGAAAATGAAATACCTCTTATCCCGAATAGACTGCTCCGAGTTCTTGAGAACTCTCACAGCTATGTAGCACAGAATGAACACGTAGCCGAACAGCCAAATAGGTACGCCACTTAGCCGGGCCGGACGAAGTGCTTGAAAAATGAGTGAAGGACGTTGCAGTAGCCAGTTCGACTCCCCGTGAAGGATTACCGTGTTAAACCATCCCGGGTAAGGCATCCAGACCATAAATACCGCAACAAAGAACGCGGCCAGACACGACAACAAAGCGAGAAGCGATTTTTCGGCTGCGACTCCTCTACCCTTGAACAGTGCTACCGTGTATATCAAGTAAGCGGGGAGCAGCAACCCACCATACGTCTTGAACTGCATGGATATTCCCAGGGCTAGGTAGGCGAGAACTAACGTAAAAAAGAGTTTTTCACCATTCAAAGCCCTCTGCATCAATATCAGCGAGATAAATATGAAAAGGGCGCAAAATACGTCTATCTGGCCCATAAGAAAAACAGACACGAAAGTGATTGGCCCAAAGCAAATTAAGGTCAGCCACTTATTTCGTAAAGCTCTGTACGATAGGCCGACGAGGGCGAATAACGCCATTAAAATTGGTATCATGCCCCAGAAAGGGAAGATTCCAAAG
>JBAULJ010000149.1:0-2380 GCA_049578125.1 Halobacteriota archaeon | reverse complement strand
TCTAACAGTGTGCCTCATTCTGTTCCTCTACGCATCGTTTACGAGTTCTACCAGACGGACTGTAAGGATCTATTTCGCAAGTGCGATTCTCCTCGGAGGAATATGGATTATCGGCCTTAAGGTAATCCCTGAGATAATCCAGCACTTCAGGGTCGCGCCGAATGAACTCCCCCTCGAAAAGCCATACCTCGAGCGAAACATCACTTTCACAAAAGAAGCGTACGGACTCACGAACGTCGCCGAGATAGAATATCCCGTCAACCCTTCTCCAAGCGGAGTCCTCGCCCAAAGCGACCTGACGATCATCAACGGCATACGACTCTGGGCGCCTGATATCCTCAAATCGGTGAACGACCAGACGCAGTTCATACGCCTCTACTACAATTTCCCCGATGTGGATGTCGACCGCTATGTGCTCAACGGGAAACTGACCCAGCTCATGCTTTCCCTGCGCGAGCTGAACATCGACCGCCTCGCTGCCCAGTCGAGGACATGGCAGAACGAGACAATGATTTATACGCATGGCTACGGAGATGTTGCTGCTCCCGTAAACAAGTTCACTCATGAAGGGTTGCCCGAATACTACATCAAGGATATCCCACTGGTTACGTCTTATCCAGAACTTAAGATAGACCAGCCACGCATCTACTTCGGCGAAGAGACATACAACCATGTCTACGTTAACACCAAGATGAAAGAATTCGATTTTCCGAAAGGCGACACCAATGCCCAGAATACCTATGCGGGGAAAGCGGGCGTGAAGATCGACAGCTTCTTGAAGAAACTCGCTATCGCTATCCATTTCGACGGACTGAGGCTCTTCACTACTCAAGAACTTACTCCCGAAAGCCGCATTCTTTTCATGCGGGACATCAATCAAAGAGTACGCACGATCGCACCTTTTCTCACCTTTGATAATGACATGTACCATGTAATAGCTGAAGGAAAGATATATTTCATTTGGGACGCTTACACGACTGCAACGACCTACCCATATTCTCAACCGCTCATGAAAAACGTGAACTACATACGAAACAGCGTGAAGGTAGTGGTAGACGCCTATGAAGGTTCGGTGGACTTTTATGTTGCCGATAAAACCGATCCTGTTATTCAGGCTTATGCCAAGGCCTTCCCATCCCTGTTTAAACCCTTTGACGCCATGCCTCAATCACTGAAGGCGCACGTGAGATACCCCGAGGACCTGCTCATTATTCAGAGCCACATCTATGCAATCTATCACATGGCAGACCCCGGGGTCTTTTACAACCGCGAGGATGCCTGGGAAGTATCGCGAGTCGCAACAAGGGCAGAGGAAGCGCAACCCATTCCACCTTATTACCTGATCTCCAAGCTGCCCGACTCTGACAAGGAGGAATTTGTCCTTACGCTCCCATTCTCCCCTTACAGCACTGACAAGAACAGTCCAAGAAACAACATGGTATCCATGATCATGGCGCGGTGCGATGGCGATAAGTACGGAAAGCTGATGCTCTTTAAATTCCCGAAAGACCGTCAGGTCTATGGCCCGCTCCAGATCGGCATACGCATTAATCAGGACGAGACTATAAGCAAGGACCTCACTTTGTGGAACCAGCAGGGAAGCCAGGTTAGGTTCGGAAATCTCCTCGCTGTGCCGCTTTCCGGATACCGCATCATGTACATACAGCCTATCTATATCCAGGCATCCGTGGGGAAAATGCCCGAGTTGAGAAGAGTCGTGGTAGTGTTCGGCGATCAGCTTGCATACGGCGCATCCTTTGAAGAAGCCCTGGGCAAATTCTTCCCGCAGGTCGCGGGTTCTGCAAGCTACAGCGCTACAAAACCCACTGCAACAAAAGAGGCAAAGATAGCGGACAGAAAAGACCTCGTTGCCGCTGCCGCCAAAGCTTTCGAGTCCTACCGTAATCTCATGGGCAAAGGGAAGTACGAAGAAGCAGGAAAAGCCCTTGAGGAACTCGGCAGGATCCTGAACCAGCTAAAATAACCACTCCCATCTTTATTTCGGGGTGTACCCCGCAGGGTTTCTACAAGCTAACGATAGACAACAGTTCATCACATAATCCTCAAAAACAAATTTAAAGAGAGAAGCAATGTCGAGTATATCAAAAGTAAAAATAAGAAGTGAAAAGTGGAAAAAAGAATTTTGACAATAGAATCTTAGAAAAGTACACTTACTGTAAGTCTAGTTAAAAGGGACGGGGGTGCGAATGAGAACAAAATTAATTTATTTATTAATTGGAATTGTTGGACTCTTTTTCGTTTCAGAATCAATGAGTCAAGCGGAGGTAAAAATGAAAGGATTACAGTTAGTCAGTTCAGCTTTTAAGCATAATGAATATATCCCTAAAAAATTCACTTGTGATGGAGAGGATATTAATCC
>JBAULJ010000148.1:0-6170 GCA_049578125.1 Halobacteriota archaeon | reverse complement strand
GGTGGTATCCTGCAATACCACAGGGCTTTGCCGAACCTTATACGCGGTGGACAAGCTTGCTGGGATCAAAAAAGTTAGGGTTGTGCTTGTGCGAAGAGCGGCAGACCCCGTACAGGTGAAGAAGGGGCCGATCAATGCCATCATCCCAAACCCGCCAACGGTCCCGTCACATCACGGGCCTGACGTTAATACCGTAATGCCGCAGTGGGATATCACGACGATGGCGGTTTTGGTGCCGACCACGCTAATGCATCAACATAACGTCATGATCGAAGTTGAACGCCCAGTAACCAAGGAGGAACTGCTGACGGAGTTCTACGGCTTGCGCCGCATCATGCTCGTGCGGGCGAGCGATGGCCTAGGATCGACGGCCGAAATCATCGAGCTCGCGCGAGATATGGGGCGGCCGCGCTACGACTTGTGGGAGATAGCGATCTGGGAGGAGAGCGTCAACGCTGTCGGCAACGAAGTCTTCTATATGCAAGGTGTTCATCAAGAGGCTGACATCGTCCTAGAGAACGTTGATTGCATTCGGGCGGTAGCGGAACTCGAGAAGGACCCATGGAAATCGATCGGCAAGACCGACGAAGCTATGGGGGTGACTGGCTCATTCCGCCCTCCTCAGTGTCTCGCTGACAAGCCTGAAGCGCTGAGGGAGATACACTACAAAGCGTGGGGTGTCGAGAAATAGGCCTTGTGCCATCCTGAGGTGTGCGTTATGGAAAAACCTGCGGACAATACGTACCCGATTCACGACCTATTCAAGCGACGCTGGAGTCCTCGTGCTTTCGCAGAGCGACCGGTTGAGCACGAGAAGCTACGGAGCCTTTTTGAAGCGGCGCGTTGGGCCCCCTCTGCTTTTAACGCACAGCCGTGGAGCTTCATAGTTGCGACCAAGGAGGACTTGAGCGGATACAACCGCTTATTGCACTGTATGCCCGCGGCGAATCAACGCTGGGCACATCTCGCGCCCGTCTTGCTGCTCACAGTGACGAATCTGTATCACCCAGATACGGGAAAGCCCGATCGATTCGCGCGCTATGATCTCGGCTTGGCGGTCGAGAACCTCGTGTTGCAGGCTACTGCCTTGGGGCTTTTCTGTCATCAGACGGGCGGAGTGAACGCTGAGAAAGCGCGAACGGAGTTCAACATCCCAGAGGGATATGAACCTGTTGACATTATCGCTATAGGATATTTGGGAAGCCTTGACGGACTTCCCGATGACCTTCGTAAGTTGGAGCTTGGGCAACGGATGCGTAAGCCCCTAACGGATTTCGTGTTTTCCGACGGTTGGGGTAAAGTATCCCAAGTAGTCAGCGAATAGCGCGAATTGGTTGTTGCCGCTCACAGCCGACGTTGTTGTCCGTTGCCGAACGATGCCCCTACCGGGAACCAAAAAGAGGATGATCATATGCAACGAACAGAAAAAAGAACGCTTTGCGGCTGCTTTAGCAAGGGCGACCTTACCTTTGTGATCGACGGTAAG
The DNA here is from genome assembly GCA_049578125.1 of Halobacteriota archaeon. GTDB lineage: Archaea > Halobacteriota > Bog-38 > Methanoflorentales > Methanoflorentaceae > Methanoflorens. The sequence goes on along the minus strand of JBAULJ010000148.1, from coordinate 4,684 downwards.
CAAGAGACCGGATTAGGAAGGGTGGACTTTGTCCTCACACAAGAAAGCATAGTGGCACCTACTAAAGACGGCGAGGGTCCGACGCCGGGATACCACGCCGTAGAGGGTATCTTTTATCCAAAAGATGCTGAAACCGCTACGAAGCTGCTCAAACAGCTCGATACTGCGGAAATTCGAACGATCCGCGGGGTATTCGAAGATAGAAACACAGGAAGAGAAGGAGAAGTCACGCTTGAGGGTGTACTTTTTCCAGACATAATTATTGGGTGGTCAAGCTGGACCTTTACTGCCAATTCAGGAAAGTGTCCGGAACAGTGATGCGCCAGTTTTAATAAATCAAGGCGGCTGCGACAAAATAGCAACCGATATGTCTGAACCACGCGTTCGACAGCTCATACAACCGCACGCACACAATGTGCGTCCAGAGTTCAAAGCCGTCACACGCGTATCCGATTATCAGGCTGCCCCATAAGTTCTCTATGCTTGCGGGCTGCCAACGTGGATCTTTCAAACAGCGCACGACGGAGCACAAGGCTTTCTCGTTGTTATTTCGCCTAACGAAAAGACCGCAAAAAGCTCAGAACTCCCCGTCTTCACACGTCGATAATCATTTGTTATCGCAAACCTATCGTGCGAGGCAGAGGTCAGATCTCACCATTTGCACGCTGGTCGGTTGTGCTCACCGTGCCTTGTCTGACCGTTCAACCAACCAATTTGTGATGACTGAAAGAGCAACGGAATCTAGGACACGGCCTTCGGCATTATAACGCGCTGCGACTTCAGCGGCGACAAGCTTCTCTCGCGGTCGCGGTTCGTACTTGAGCACGTGATCGGCGTTGTCTGGAAACACGAAGGTGGCGTTGCCATTCTTAGCGGTGGCGGTTTGCAGCGCACCACCGTCGGCACGCCAGTCAGTTTGGATGTCCTTCTTACCGATAAGAACCAGCATAGGCTCCGATACCTGCGATGCGACGTGGGCTGGGTTTTCGAGCCACAGCTCGCGAGCGAATGGCAGGTTTGCCGGGACAACTAAGCTGGCTAAGAGGGTTTTCACGCTTTCAGGCAGGGACGCATCAGGCACCATCGGCTTGCCAGCGACAAACACCGCGATGCAAGCATCGTAGCGTTTCATTATCTGATCTCCGTCGGCGAGAGGCGCGACTTGCGCGAGCACTTGATCCCGTGCCACGAGGCCGATCGGACGGCCCGGAGCGCCGGTCAGTACGAGACCTTTGAATCGGCGATGAGGTGTCCGCGTTTGATAATTCAGGGCGTGGATGGCCCCCTCGCTGTTCGTCAACACAAACAAACGCGAGGCATCCACGTCGGATACCGATACCAGCGTGGTGACAGCACCGGTCAGCTCGTCGACGTGTCCCTGTAGGCTCATCTTACCTACAAGCTGCGGGAGGTTTTCACGCACGCGCGGCCCTGCGGCGCGTTTGTCGTATCGCAGCGTTGTGAATCCCTTTTTAGAGAGGGCGTTAGCAAGGAGTCGAGCACTGCCGTTGGTACCAGGCAGCAGCGGTGAGCACCAGTCTCGGTCAGTTGGTCCACTGCCGGCGACAAAGACGATGGCCGGATGTAGGCCGGTGTCGGCGGGGCGCGTCACGGTCCCGTAGACCGTGATCCCATCGACATCCCACGTCACCTCTTCACTTTTACATGTTAGTGTTTCAGTCATGATCTTTTTGTACCAGTTCTCGATGCGGTACATTTGCTGCGAAGTCGCTTTAAACTTGCTAAATTAGTCAAAGCACCCCGAGGCCGGACACCTAAGCGTCAAGACATTCACAGGAGTCCCCAATCGACTACCGCCATAGTGCCTCCAATCGATCCCGCTTACAATGCGTTAAGATATGCGTTCTATTTGATTTATTGGGACTTCGCCTATATCAGGCGGAGGTTACGCCCGGCTATTTTTTGAATTTTCGCTCTAAACGCGCGCTCAGCAGCAGAAACGCGCCCGTAAAAACGAGCAGGACGATGGAGTCTACAAGCACCCCGTAGACCGTCTTTCCCTGAAACGCGTATATCACCAGGTCATTTGCGTAGGTGAGCGGAGAAAACGCCGCCACAGCCTGTCCCCACGTCGGCAGGCTTTCAAGAGGGATAAAGAGGCCGCTGATAAAGATCAACGGGAGGCGAACGACATTGAGCGCCATCATAATGTCGCCAGGATTTTCCGTTGGGAGCATGGCGAATAATATCCCCAGCGTGGCAAAGCAGAACGCTGGAAGAACGATGCCCAGGACTAAGCCGGTGACGCTGACGATCTGCGCTGCAAGCCACGCGAGGCCGATGATGAGGGGAATGATTGCCACGGCGATACTAAACAAAAAGCCGCTGAGAATCTTGCCAAGCGTGATTGAATAGGCCGATATCGGTGCTGATTGCAGGCGTTCGAACGTCCTCACTCGTCGCTCAGTCGGGATGACCATGGGCCCTATTGACGAAGCGCTGAAGAGTATAGTGATTGAGAGCAAGCCTGGAACCAGGGTTATCGCCGGGACGTTTCTTCCTATCGCGAATGAGAAGAATATGACAAAGGGGAACATAATCCCAAACATTATAGGCGGGGGCTTGAGGTAGTAGATACGCATGTCCTTCTTCGCGATTGCCCACGCTGCGTCGATATTGATTCGCAACTGTCTAGCCGCCGATACGTTTGCGCTCATTCACTCCTCCTCGGGGGTGGCTCTTATCTCCGTAAGTCGCACGAACACGTCCTCGAGACTTGGCCCGAATGTATTGACGCTTAGGGGCCGCAAGTCATTCTTCGTTGCATACTCACACAGGCTTGAAAGGGCTCCCGCCGGGTTATGGGTGTAGAGCCTGAATTTGTCGCCTGCTTTGCGCACCTCACTGACCAAAGGGAGGTTTTGCAGGTCGTGCACGATTTCAGAAGGCGTTCGTTCAAAGGCTACCTCGATTGACTGTACGCTCTCAATGGCAGCCTTCAGCTTCTCAGGGGCGTCTATGGCGGCGATTTTCCCTTTGTGAATGATTGCGACCCGCTCGCACGTCACGCTGGCCTCTTCGATGTTATGTGTGGTCATGAAGATGGTGACGCCCTCTTCGTTCAGCTTCTTCATCACGTCCTTGATAATCAAGGTGCTGTGGACGTCCAGCCCGGACGTGGGCTCGTCCAGGAACAGCAGTTGCGGGTCGCTCATCAACCCCATCGCCAGTGTGATACGACGCTTCATCCCCTTTGAAAAGCCCTTGACCTTCTCGGCTCTGCGGCCGAAGAGATCAAAGAGGTTGAGAAGTTCCGTTGCCCGCTCTGTCCTCTCGCGTCTCCCGACGTGGTAGAGCTCCGCAGTGAAGATGAGGTTGTCCCACGCAGACAGATCGTCATAGATGTTGGAGATCTCGGGGACAATGCCCAATTGTCGCTTGGCCGCAAGGGACTCACGTTGGATGTCATAGCCAAATAACGTTGCGCTGCCCTCGCTTGGCTCTGTTAAGCCGGTGAGCATATTCAGCGTGGTGGTTTTCCCGGCGCCATTGGGGCCTAGAAAGCCAAATATCTCACCCACCCGAACATTGAAACTGACGTGGTCAACGACTGGTATGTTGTTGTAGTATTTCGTAAGACCGGAAACGGCAATGGCGTTTTCCAAAGGGCATCATCTCAGCCAAACAAGTCTATCGGAACATGTGTAATTAGAGCAACGCAGCTTAAGCGTTGTCGTTTATCGCGCCTGTAAGCTGCTTTCTGGGCATGAAACACGCTGCATCCAACTCTTTGGAGCGCTATATTATCTCCCCGTTTATAGAAATCGTGTAATCTTTTATTATTATGTTCTTTTGGGCTTTTTCCAATGCCTTCTTGATTATACTCTCAATGCCTGAGCAGCAGGGAACTTCCATATGCACGATGGATATCGATTTTATGTCCTGTTTCTGAAAGATTTCTGATAATTTATCCACGTATTCTTCTATGGTTCTATCAAGTTTAGGACAGAAAATGATCAGAACTTTGCCTTGTATGAATCTTTGATGGAAATTAGCATAGGCAAAGGGGGCACAATCGGCCGCCAACAAAAGTTCAGCATTTTTCAGGTAAGGTGCGTTGGGGTTTAAAAGCTGTAACTGTATAGGCCAATTCCCGAGTTCTGAAGTTAACGTCACCTGCTCATGAGGCTGGTTATAAGATCTACGTAAATCCATAGTCATTGAACCGGGACAACCGCAGGCCATTGGTTCTTCTTCATAATCCGGAATTTCAATGTTATTTTCCTTTAAAAAGTTAATAGCCTCATTTAAAAGATCCTCTTGGCCATGTCCTTTAAGATGTATCAGGTGGGCTTTTATGACATTAGGTCCTGCTTTTGCGATATTGCCCATAACCGTGTGCTCATCATACGGTTCGGCTTCTCTTGTTTCAATTTCTATGGCGCCCTCTGGGCAATCTCCAATGCAGGCGCCTAAACCATCGCAGAATAAATCACTGACAACTCTGGCCTTCCCATCAATTAATTGTAAGGCACCTTCAGGACATCCAGTAACGCAACTTCCACAACCAGTGCATTTTTCTTCATTAATTCGGATGATATCTCTTTTCACAACTACTCACCGTATCCGCTGATTTTGAATTTTAGGGATTATATGTAATGGGCTTCCTCTGTGTCTTTTGTCTAGCGTAATACCTGGTAATCTGTATTGCGGATTCTAGGCG
>JBAULJ010000147.1:0-4101 GCA_049578125.1 Halobacteriota archaeon | reverse complement strand
GAAAGGATATGATCGACAATGCGCTAAACGACTTTGTCCGGGTAGTTTTTCCTGAAGAATTATACAGAGCGGCTCGGCATCTCATTGAAGCAGGCGGAAAAAGGCTGCGTCCTTCTGTTTTGCTGTTGGGTGCCCAAACGGTGCAACCGGACATCGCCATAGATACGATACTTCCAGCCGCGGTCTCCGTGGAGCTCATCCACAATTTTACGTTGATTCACGACGATATCATGGATGCTGATGCGACGAGACGCTCCATAGAGACTGTGCACACAAAGTGGGGTATGTCAGAAGGCGTCTTAGCAGGCGACGTGTTGTACGCCAAAGCCTTCGAAGTACTCTCTTACACTAGAAAAGAACCAGACGATGTAACGAAATGTCTTCGGCTTCTCTCTAAGGCATGTTTACATATCTGCGAAGGACAATGGCTCGACATTACGTTCGAGAATAATAAGAACGTGTCAGAGGCAGACTACCTCGACATGGTCCAAAAAAAGACAGCTGTGCTCTATGCAGCTAGTCTGGCGATGGGGGGCATACTCGGAGGCGGCACCGAGGACGAAGTGAACGCCCTGTGGGAATTTGGGATAGCAATGGGCATAGGTTTTCAGATCCGCGATGACGTGCTCGACCTAATTACGCCGTACGAAGTGCTCGGAAAAGACAGAGCGAGCGACCTCATCGAAGGCAAGATGACGCTCATTATGATACACGGGCTAAAACACGGAATAATGCTTGACCCATCGAAACTTACAGCAGAAAATGAAATCGACCAAGCGATTGAAGCTTTGCAGAAGGCTGGATCGATCGATTACGCCATGGAAAAAGCGAGAGAGCTTCTACAAGTCGGCAAGGCGCGACTCTCGGTTATAGCCGATTCAGAGGCAAAATCTGAGCTACTCACACTCGCGGACTATACGATTTCTAGAGTTTATTGACTGCGCTTAGTCGAGGCGATCGAGTGGACCCTCAGGTTTTAAGCACCGAGATCAAGAAACGCGCTCTCCAAAATGCGATTCGACACGGAGGCAAGGCAGAGCGACGCGCCGTCATCTCAAAGCTCATTGGCGATTATCCCGAACTTAGACAGCAAGCTTCGGAGATATCAGGCTCGACGGAGAGCATCGTTGCTGAGGTCAACGCACTGACGCTCGATAAACAGAGAGAATCGCTCGAAGAGATGGCCCCGGAACTGCTGCATCACGTAGCAAAGCAGCAGGGCAAAAAGGGGTACCTCCCGGAGTTGCCGCACCACGAACGCGTCATCATGCGATTCGCGCCTAATCCCAACGGGCCTGCTACCCTCGGCAGCGCACGCGGAATTGTTGTGAATTCTGAATACGCTAGAAGGTACAGCGGTTCATTTATTTTGCGTTTTGACGACACCGACCCTCAAACGAAGCGGCCAATGCTTGAGGCTTACGCGTGGTACCTCGAGGACTGCGAATGGCTTGGAGCGACCCCAAACGTCGTGGTTAACGCTTCCGACCGAATGGAAGTATATTACCATTATGCTGAAAAACTCATCGCACAGGGAGCGGCCTACATTTGCACTTGCTCCCAACAGCACTTCAAAATGCTTAAAGAAGCAGGATTAGCGTGTCCTGATCGCGACAATGCCCCTCATGAGAATATGAAGAGTTGGAAACAAATGCTAAATGGGCATTTTAGCGAAAAAGAAGCTGTTTTACGGATTAAAACCGATATAACTCATAAAAATCCGGCTTTGCGAGACTGGATAGGTTTCCGAATTGTCGATCTGACGCACCCCAGAGGGTTTACATTTCGAGTGTGGCCTATGCTTGATTTCGAATCTGCCATAGAAGACCACGAGCTCGGGGTCACCCATATAGTTAGGGGAAAAGACCTGCGTGATAGTGAAAAAAGACAGAAGTTCCTATACGACCATCTAGGGTGGACGTACCCATTCACCTTACACTGGGGAAGGATCAGCGTCCACGAATTCGGCAAGTTCTCAACAAGTGCGCTGAGGAAGCAGATTAGCGAGGGACTTTATCGCGGATGGGATGATCCTAGACTCCCCACACTAAGAGCTTTGCGACGGCGAGGTTTTGCTCCAGAAGCGATCAAGCTGTTTATTTTGAAACTAGGCGTTAACGAATCGGACATTAGCGTTAGCCTAGAGAACCTCTATGCTGAGAACAGAAAACTCGTGGATCCCGTTGCTAACAGGTATTTCTTCGTGCAAGACCCGGTCAATATGAATATAGCCAAAGGAAAGCCTGCGGTAGCGCGCGCGCCGCTGCATCCGTCGTCTTCTACTTTGTTCAGAGAGATTCCCGTCGAAGCAGACGTTTACATAAGTGCTCAAGACTATGCCTTTTCCCTAGGCGATTTGGTACGACTGAAGGATCTTTATAACGTTCGAATTATGAACAAGGAGCCGCTAGAGGCAGAATACGCAGGCCATGAAATCGTAAAAGGCACGAGAATAATCCACTGGGCCCCACCGAAAGGACCTCTGGTTGAGGTTCTCACGCCTAGCGGAGTTGATAGCGGGGTTGGCGAAGCTGGGATCGCAGCTGAACTGGACAAGGTCGTGCAATTTGAACGCTATGGATTTGTGAGAGTAGACCAGGTGGAACAAGACGGACGGACAAGAATAATTTGCTACTTCACCCACAAGTAGGGTTTACCGGTTTCAGGTTCTCACTGCACGGCGAACACGTGCCCTGCGCTTATGAATTGAGTAGAACCAGCAACAAGGAGATAGCTACAGCCGCAATAATCACGGAGATACCTAGGGCGCCGCCCATTGCCATTATCGCATTTACCGTGCTGGCGAGCTGCGCAGTCTTTTGCGAGCCAAAAACAGACACACCGCTAGCTTGTTGGGTGTTCATACCAACAGAAACCGGTTCTAGATTCGCCTCTGCCTCGTCAACAAGCTCGATAATCGTCTTGAGCAGAACGCCGTTGTCTGCTTTGAACCCCAACAAGTTTACGCCGCTATAGGAATTCACGACGTGGTTATCAGTAGTCATAACTTCCGCCTCATCGACTTTCAAAGCGCTAACAACAATTTCCCGCAAGTTTAGCACCATGTTGTTTGCATCCACCAAGACGTACGCCGTTCGCTGCCCTGCAACGTCAACCAAAGCGACCTGAATACCGAGATCGCCCATGCCTTCATCTCGTCCGAAAATAGGCCCCCTACTAGCTATTCCAAGCTTTATATTAGTTTCTAGGGGTTCTGTTAGCATCAGTCGCGATGATGCTTCCCTGATCGCGTTAATCAGATCGAATGAATTCTTCGTGCCCGCCCATATAGACGAAGCATAAGGAGCTGTGCAGTTGTGTGCATCTATCAACGCAGAGTATAGCACGCCCTGCGTTCTTGCTTCTGCGCTAGCGACGAGACCAAGGCCGAATTCGATGTCCTCTGTTGATTCGGGCGACAAAGTCGATATAAACAGAACTGAGGTGCCGAATCTTTGAGCGAGAAGCTTTATCTCCCCTTTCTGTACTCTAATTGATTTTGACGCCTCTGTGCAATATTGAGTGTTTTCTAACGCGCGTGCCGCAGCTTCAACTATTTTCAGTGACTCCTTTGCTGATACCAAATTGAAATCATGTGTCGCGGTTCCGTGCGGAACAAAAACCTCGCCGCCGTCGAGATTCTCTACTATTCTTACTGGCAGGTTTCCGCCGCCAATCTCACCGACTGGACCTGGATGTACAGCCGGTATGACAAAAGTCGCTTTCAAGCGCTCGTTGGACCTAAAGGAGAGGGCGGTGACTGGAACCTCAACAGCTTCGCCGATTTTTTTGAAGAAGTCTTCCATCCCCGGGGCGCCTTCGACAGTTTGCGCAATGTAGCCGCGGATGAAATCCATGGCGCTAACGCCGAACGATTTTCTTAAAGGCGCATCAATGTACCGTATGAATACTAGAGCTCCTAACGTGAACACGATGCTTATAGCCACTAGGTTTACGACGTAGCCCGTAACGCCGAATAACGGCAAGAAAAGAGCCCCGAATATCGTTTGAAGTGAAGCAGGGACTAGATTTCGGACTAAGCTCTTCGTCGTTATGGCCGTTAGCACCAAAATCCTGAAAGCGAAAACTGCGCCTAGTGAC
>JBAULJ010000146.1:0-12068 GCA_049578125.1 Halobacteriota archaeon | reverse complement strand
CGCAAGCACACTACCCACAACAACGGCGAAATCAACATCCTCTTGTTCTCCCAGACGATCGAGCTCTCGCGAGATTTCATTTGTGTTCTCGTGAGTATACCGCGTTACGACGTATCTCGTCGGTGATTTGATGCAAAGGAGGTCTTCTGAGACTCCGTTCGCGGCAAACTTAAGCGTATTCTCATGTTCCTGACGCAGCGTCGCCACCTTATGATGAAGAGTGAGTGCCGCTAGGAAGTGTTCGCAGCGTTCTGATTCACCGGTGAGTGCAACAACCCTCACGTACCTAAACAATACAACGACGAAATAAATACGTATTGATGAGAGCCACCCTACGCGACGCTTCGATGCTTTGAGAGAACCTGAGAGAACCCTTGTGGCGCTTTCCAGAGGCTTAGCCAGCTTGGTCGTCACCGTGCCCCACAATGCGTGCGGCGACGCCAAAGCAACGATGTCCGCTTACACAGTTTCTGCCCTACGTCACGTTAAACGCGAGGTCGTTGAGCAAGAAAAGGCATGAAGAGCCTTTTGAGCGACTTCTGCATCGAATATCCCGGAGTGCGAGACCACCGCGGCTTTGGCCGCATCAAAACTAGCAGCTGCGCACTGAACCTGGAAACCGTCAAATCGCGAGGCTGTTTTGTACAAATGTACATTAAGTGAAAAAACTGTGCAATAGCGCGTTAACAATACAGATGAGGCTTCAGTGCTCGGAGAACCTAATTCGTCCAGCGCAATAAGAGCAGACCCAAAGAACGCTTTCTCCTTTTTTTTCGCGTCTCAAAATCTTAATTCGACCTACTTCTGACTTTTCGAAGCTGCGCTGGCAGAGTTTACAGACTGTTGTATTGTCCTGTCGCCCCATTTCGTGCTCCTAATAAATTCAAATGCTAGCCGCGACACGGTCGATACTCGCGTAGTAATAGAAAGGCCAAGGTACTAAATAACACTTGCTTGCGGTCTAAACGCTTGCCGATTCTTCGCACAAATCAACATTTGCGTCAGTCAGTGACCGTTTCTCTGCTTATCAGTCAGCGATGGTTTAAATATTGCACGACGGTTTAAATATTGCATCTCACCGGCAGTTTATTTTTAACTTCAGCGTACGTACTACTGATGATCGAGATTGATGGCAGCATCGGTGAGGGCGGCGGGCAAGTGCTGCGCGTATGCCTAGCTCTTTCTGCATTAACACGAAAGTCCGTCACAATCAAGAACATTAGGGTCAACCGGACAAATCCTGGGCTTCGAAGCCAACATTTGACTGCGATACGTGCGGTAGCTGCGGTCACAGGCGCAAAGGTGAGCGGACTTGCGATAGGCTCTTCCGAGATAATTTTCTCCCCGGGACCGATGCACGGAGGGACTTTTCACTTTGATGCAAAGACGGCCGGCAGTACCACGCTCATTTTGCAAGCACTTTTGCCTGTCCTCGCATTCGCCGATCAGCGTTCATCTGTCACTCTGATCGGTGGCACAAACAATCCCTTAGCACCGCAAGCCGATTACGTGATCAACGTCCTAAATCCTGTGCTAGCTAGCATGGGATTTCTGTACCAAATGCGTCTCGTAAAAAGGGGGTTCTATCCTCGTGGAGGGGGACTGATATCCGTCTTCACAGAGCCCGTCGACGTGCTGCATCCTATTAATATCGTCAATATGGGGTCTCCACGAGGAATAAGAGGTATATCACATTCGCGGAACCTACCTGTGCACGTTGTCGAACGGCAAGCAAACGCGGCCATACAAAGCTGCTCGCGCGCAGGCTATCACAATATAAGCATCGCGCGTGACGCTGGTCAGAGAGCCGAGAGTCCTTCCACGGGAAGTGGCATAGTGCTATGGGCAGAGACCTCAACGGGAGGGAGATTAGCAGGGGACGCGCTCGGCGCTCGGGGCAAACCTGCTGAACAGGTTGGAGAGGAGGCCGCAGCTGGGCTCTTAGCACAATTGTCCACAGGAGCACCGCTCGACGCGCATCTAGGCGATCAATTGATTGTATGGCTGGCGCTAGCAAAAGGACGTTCTAGAATTAAGACGACCAAGCTGACGCTCCACGCTGTCACTGCCATGAAGGTGACTGAGACGTTGACAGGTTGCCAATTCAAAACCCGCGGAGAGATCGGCACGCCTGGAACTATACAGTGTCTAGGGGGCATCGCATTGTGGTAGCAGACGCCAACCGCTTCGCTGTACGGGCCGCCAGCTGCTAATAGTTATTGGCGCTTTCAAAGTCACTCGAGCTTCCGAAGCACGGTACTTTGAGTTATCACGCCGACCATAGTATCAGTCAGATCGAGGACTGGCACCCCCTCAACGTCGTGTTTCACCATGAGTTCGACCACTTCGACGCACGGCGTATTAGTTCTTGCAAACAGGATGTCGGCGATCATAATGTCGTCGACAAGTAGTTTCCGCACGCGTGAATCTTGATAGTGAGATCGTACGACGTCTCTGAACTGGCTCATGGCCTTCGCTATGTCGTTCTCCGTTATTATTCCAACGAGCTTGTCATCCTCGACGACGACCATCCACCACGCACGTTCATCAATCATCCTTCGTCTCGTGTGGGTTACTCGGTCAAAAGGGGAACAGGTCAATGGGGGGTCCATTATCTCGCCCGCAAATCCCCCTGGTCTGCTCGCTTTCACGATCTCGTTGAAGGTGATCCATCTGGCAGGCTGCCCATTGACAACGATTAGAACCTCCGACGATTCCATAAGATGGTTGACCTCGCCAATGGGTAGTGCGCCGCTTATTACAGTGAACGTGTCATCCATTGCTTTTGTCACGTGAAGTGATGAGGCTGGCTTAATGATGTCATCACTTGCGCCTAATGTGCGTGCAATGCCTTGTTTCGTCAAAATCCCGATGAGTTCCCCTTCATTCATCACGAGCAGTTGATTCACTCTGTGTTTTTCCATAAGATCCAGGGCGTGGGAAATCCGATCGGATTTGTCTATAGCGTACGCAGCTGACGCTAGATCAGACGCGGTAGTGAACGCGTAGTTGTCGTATCGCATTAGTTGCACCTGCCGATCAAGCTGAGAAGATGACTGTCCTATTCTGCCATCTTCCGCACAATGTCGGTTTTAGATATGACGCCTATGAGCGACTCCTCTTTTACGACAGGAATGGCGTCTATTCTGTTCTTAACCATCACACGCGCAGCGTCTACAGCCTTAGAATTACTGCGGATCGTAATAAGCGGCTCAGACATGATGTCTTCTGCAACTTGGAGGACCTTTCGCACGTATCTATTCTTTTGCACGCCCGCCCGGTCGGCCTTTCTCACCATCACGATGTCCTTTGAATCGACGAAAGGCTCTTGGGCAAACGTCAGATTAGCGTGCGTAATTATGCCAACGGGTACACCGTTTCCCTCTTGAACGATGGTACGAAAAATGTGCTTAGTATCCATGTCACGCAACACGTGGTTGATTGAATGGTGGCGGTGGCACGTGAGAAAAGCATTGGTCATAATAGTTTTGACCTGAACCTTTGAGCTTGTGGCTGCAAAATGTGCTGCCAAATCCGTCTCTGTGAAAATGCCTAGCAGCTCGCCGTCTTTTACTACGGGAAGACAGCCGATTTCATTGGCGATCATCTCTCGAGCTGCCTCTGCAATCGAGGCACTAGGCGAGGTGGTGACTAGATTCTCTGACATAATCGTCTTGGCGAGCGTTCGGTCCTGGTGTCGCCTTCGCCAACCTGCTTCTGATGATTCAAGCATCTTTGCGAGGTCGTATTTGGCAATAACGCCAACAAGAGTCCCCTCATATGCAACTACTACCCTGCCAATTTTGTGCTTCAGCATCACGTTTTTCACGTGGCCAACGGTGTCTTCCGGTGAGACTGAATATACGGGCGCACTCATCAAATCGTCAACTTGCATGTCACTTCCTCGCTTCGACTCGTTTTCTTATGGGTCTCTGTCTACGAACAAAGCTCTTTGTCGGAAACACTCTAAGAGCGTTGCTAACAACCTGATGCTCGCGAAACAAAATAACACAGCTACTTAACCCCCCCTGAGCTGAAGCCTTGGCCGCATTCGTAGCGCGAATCAAGCACTGCGAGAAGGTTGGCGTTCACTGCGGCTGTTTGATCAACTTCCGGTCAACCACAATGTAATCCTTTATCGCCCTAACAGCGTCAAATGGTAGAAATATGAAGTCGTTTTCTGTCCTAAACTCCTGCAGATTCAGGTCGGGATCGGGCTTCACTTTGATATCAAGGATATCGCCGGTGTTTTCATCAATAATGAGATCATAGAGCGTGCCGATATCACTACCATCGCTCCCCATTACTTGCTTATTGGACAGATTCTTAGCGAATATCTCCTTTTTCATCGCTGCTTGCTATGTAGTTATAATATAAAGGGTTTCTTATATTCCACGCCTACTGATAGCTCATTTGCGTCGTCGGCTCAGCAGGGCGACCCCCTGCGAATCTCTGTTTTATGTGCTCGTAGTACTCCATTGTGCGTTCATCAATTGCGGGTCGGACTTTCTTCAGTGCCTCTCTGAAATGACGCATTTCGATGGAACTTATATCCATTGCTTCTCGTAACGCGAGCATTGCCGCTTCTTTACAGAGTGTTGCTAAATCGCTGCCGACATACCATTCAGTGAGATCCGCAAGCTCTTCGATGTCCACGTCGCCTGAGAGAGGCATGGTCCGCGTGTGGATATTCAATATCGACACTCGTGCACTCTTCTGCGGCGCGCCGAGCAGTATCATCCGGTCAAATCGTCCTGATCGCAGGAGCGCCGGATCGACTATGTCGGGGCGATTCGTAGCAGCGATCACGACAATGTCCTTGAGATCTTGTAGGCCATCAAGCTCTGTTAGAAGGGTGTTCACGACCCGTTCGGACACCCGCGACGTATCTTCTACGCCCCGCATGGGGGCGAGCGCGTCGAGCTCATCAAGGAAAACCACAACAGGCGCAACTTGTCGAGCTTTCTTGAAAACGCTCCTTACAGCGCGCTCCGATTCGCCTACCCATTTGCTCATAAGCTCGGGACCGCGCACGCTTATGAAATTCGCTTCAGTTTCGTGAGCCACTGCTCTGACGATGAGCGTCTTGCCAGTTCCCGGCGGTCCGAAGAGCAAAATACCACGAGGCGGCTTGATACCCATCCTTCTAAACGATTGAGGTTCTTTGAGGGGCCATTCTATCGCTTCGATTAACTCCTGCCGCGCTTCCTCAAGCCCGCCAACGTCGTTCCAGGTGGTATTGGGAATTTCGACCGAGATTTCGCGAAGCGCACTTGGTTGAATTTCTCGAAATGCTTCGCTGAAATCGTCGTTAGTGATCTTCATATTAGCAAGGGTCTCGGCGGGAATCTCCTTGTCGAGGTCGATGTCGGGCATGTATCTATTCAAAGCGCGCATTGCCGCCTCTTTCGTAACAGAGAGAAGATCGGCTCCGACGAAGCCGTGAGTAATGCTGGCCAGCTCCTCAAGATTAACGTCGTTGGCGAGCGGCATGTCGCGCGTGTGAATTTGCAGTATCTCCTTTCTGCCATCGTAGTCAGGCACTGATATGTCAATCTCTCTATCAAATCTCCCTGGACGTCTCAAAGCAGGATCGATTGCTTCCAACCTGTTTGTCGCACCTACGATTATTATCTCTCCCCGTTCCTCAAGACCATCCATGATAGTAAGCAGTTGCGCGACGACGCGTCGCTCGACTTCCCCCGTTACATCTTCGCGTCGTGGCGCGATTGAATCGAGCTCATCGATAAATACTATCGAGGGAGTGCGGTCGCGCGCTTCGTCGAAGATTTCACGAAGTCGCTGCTCGCTCTCACCGTAGTACTTACTCATAATCTCGGGTCCCGCTATAGAATAGAACGATGCGCCCGACTCGTTTGCCACTGCTTTTGCAATGAGTGTCTTGCCTGTGCCGGGCGGGCCGTAAAGCAGTACGCCACTCGGCGGCGTGATGCCAAGGGTTTGAAAAACCTCTGGATGCTTCATCGGGAGCTCAATCATCTCCCTTATGCGCTCTATCTCATCTCTCAAACCGCCAATATCCTCATAAGAGATGCCTGTAGCGCGCACGGATTCAAACCCTTTGCAGGGCTTATCTCTCAATTCAAGGTGCGTTCGCTCAGTGATGAAGACTACGCCAAGTGGACTTGTACTGACAACGACGAGTGGCACTGCTTGACCCGGCACTCGCAGAAGAGGATGCGACGCTACACTCATGACGGGCACGATGTCTCCCTGAACTACAGGACGCTTGAGCAGCTGACGGTGCACGCTGTCCGCCATATCAGTTAGTGGCTGCGTGACCGTTCCCTCAGGGGGAGCGAGTGCAACCTTTTGCGCCTCGTTGACCTTCGGTTTGCGCACAAGCACCCGCTCACCCATGCCGACCCCCGCGTTTTGGCGAATGAACCCGTCTATCCGGATGATACCTTCGTGCCAGTCTTGGCGATCAGCACGCCAGACTTTGGCAGCCGTACTGGTCTTGCCTGAGATCTCTATTATTTCTCCGGGGGAAAGCTGAAGCTTAAGGAGCGTGTCCGGATCGAGCCGTGCAATACCCCTTCCTGAATCATTCGGGTAAGCTTTGGCAACTTTCAGCTGAACCTCTTGAGGCATACGATCAGAACCTAAGATTATATGATAACATGGTGATATATAAGGGTGGCTAAAAACGCCCCATTTGTACACATTATGACGATACTTACATTTCAGCCTTTTTCTGGCGCGTCGGGGGATATGCTCGTCGGAAGTCTCATCGATCTTGGTGCCGACGCATCCGTCGTTCGAGAGAGCATGGAAGCTGCCGCCAACGTTGAAGTAGAGATCTTCGAGGTGAAAAAATCGGGCATACGCGCGACACGAGTCAAGGTCGTCACCGAGGAGAGGCCACTCGCTTATCGAGAACTTACGGATGTGCTTCAATCTTGCGTGATCGGTCCAACGATAGTCGCTGACGCGAGCGCGATATTTGAGATTATAGCAGACGCCGAAGCAGCCGTGCACGGCGTTCAAAAAGAAGAGCTCGTGTTCCACGAAGTGGGTGCTCAGGATGCCATCGCAGACGTAGTCGGTGCCTGCACGGCCGTTTCACTGCTCCACGTTGACTCTATATTCACGACCCCAATATTCGTGGGCGGGGGGTCGGTAGAGACCGATCACGGGCTCATCCCCGTCCCCGCTCCTGTGACCTCCGCAATACTTGCTAAACACCGCTTGATAACCAGAGGGGGGCCTGTGGAAGGCGAGCTGCTGACCCCGACAGGTGCGGCTATCCTCGCCTTTTTCACCGGAATCTCAGACGTTTTTTTGCCCCAAATGACCATCGAACGCGTTGGTTATGGCGCAGGCTCTCGCGACTTTTATCACCCAAACGTTCTGCGTGCTACTCTCGGCCAGAGCGATGAAGGTCTGCTGCGAGACGACGTCCAAGTGCTCGAAACCAACGTAGACGACGTGACAGGAGAGGTGCTTGGAAATCTGGTCGAGGGGCTCCTCGAAACAGGCGCTCTCGACGTCGCAATAATACCGACGACCGGGAAAAAAAGCCGAACTGGGCACATTATCCAAGTGATAGCTCGCCCCGCCGACTCGCATCAATTGGTAAAACAGATAATCGAAGAAACAGGCAGCTTGGGAGTGCGGATCACGCCGACGCGTCACAGACTCATTGCGTTAAGGCGAAGTGAGACCGTAACGGTTCGTATCGGCAGCGAATCCCACACGATCAGCGTAAAAGTTGCCACAGATCAACACGGAAACGTGCTGAACGTTGCCGCTGAGTTTGGCGAAGCTACTGAGCTAGCCAAAAGACTCGGCATCCCGGTCAAACACGTCGTCAGAATGGCCGAACAAGAGGCTTGGGCTCGACTTGGCAGCAGCTAGCGCGTGTTGTTCTCTTTTGCGCGTTTATGCTCATTTAGAGCCTCATTGATCGTTATTTCTCCTTTCGCAACTCTTTGGGCGAGCTGTCTCGAGATCGTCGTTCGCCCTTCAGAGAGTTCTCTACTCCTCTCTTGAATCCACCGAATCTCACCCTTCGAGGGGAGGACTTCTTGATGCCCCACACGCGTGCCTTGCGTGTGCGCGATATTGATTGCGGCGACAATGTCTGAGATCGCGGTCCCACCCGTGCCCTTTCCGAGATGTGGCGACGTTCCGCTTTCATCGACGAGCTCAACCGCTATTCCCTGGGCTACTAACGTGTTTGCTAAATGCGTGCTCACCAGGCGCGCGCCGCGTCCAATTCGTACCAGTATATCAGAATACGTCTGCTTAATTCTCTCGATTACGCCAAACGCTTGTCCCAAGGGGACGCGATAAACCGCTTCGACGATCCCATTAGAGACGACGGCAATTCCAGGTTCATCTCCCGGATCAATGCCGATGATGGCGCACTTAGACAAGGCACTATTCCTGAGAAGTCTGATCGCTTCGTTCACCGTCATCTCGGGATCAGATGCAACAACCACATTAGGAAAAGTGATGGCGCCCGCCTCCTCCTCAGAGGTTATCACGACGCCGATTTCACGTCCTATAGCTTCGTTTGGCGCAATAGTTACAAACTTAAGCCTCTTTTCGCGAAGCTCTTTTGTGATATCCTGATAAAGCGTAAAGTCCGTAGTTGCTAGGGCGATATGAATACTTGCTTCCCCTATCTGTATTGTGAAACGAACCTTTATAACTCTAACTCCCTATTAGGCCATAGCAACGGCAATCGCGTCGTTTTTGAGGTCGGATTTGCTTTGAGGTTCTAAACACTGATGCTTTATCCAAGCACCTGCCGCAACTTAGATGCCCTACTTGGTGGCGGATTTCCTACCGGAGCTATTTCGCACATCTTCGGAGAGCCGGGAAGCGGAAAAACTACCGTATCCATACAGCTTGCTGTAAACGTCATCAGACGCGAAAAGCGGGTCATGTTTGTCGCTGCCGACCAGTTCCCAGGCGAGCGCTTCGCTCAAATCGCCGGAACAGACGTGGGATCTATCGGTCAGAAACTGCTCGTTTTCGAGGTGAGAAGCTTCGATCAGCAGCGTGCTACGCTGCGCAACGTCAAGAAAATAGCAAAGGAGAACGTAGGGCTTATCGTTCTCGATGCTGCCACGACGCACTATCGGCTGGAACAGTCAAAGAACACTGAAATTGGGTTGCGACACGCCCTGGCCAACCAACTGCTTTTGCTGCTCGGATTGGCCAAGAAGTACGATCTGGCCGTAGTTGTAACCAATCAGGTCTACGTCGACGTTAACACCGAGGAGGTGCTGCCCGTTGCGGGGTATCTGATTGATAACCTGTCCAGAGTCGTTGTACAGTTTGTGAAAACCGACGGGGGGCGCAGGTGCGCAATAGTGAAGAAGCATCCGACGCGGCCTCGCGATACGCGCACGTGTTTCAAAATTACTGGCCAAGGATTCTCGGATGCCTAACCTCTCTTAAGGAGATAGGTCCCCTTATAGACCAGTTCTGCAGGCCCTTCCATAAAAGCGCCATCCTTTTTCAACGTAATTTTTAAAGAGCCGCCTAACGTGTTAACGGTCACTCTCGTGCCGATCAGACCCATCTGGTTCGCAACAACAGCAGCCGCAACAGCACCAGTCCCGCAGCTGAGCGTCTCACGTTCAACGCCGCGCTCGTATGTGCGAACAAAGAGCGTGTTGCCGTTTACCTTTACAAAGTTGACGTTCGCCCCGTGCGGGAACACGGGATCAAATCGTATCTTTGCCGCCAAATCGGCTATGTCGACGTCAGCGAGATCGTCAAAGATCACCGCGTGAGGGACGCCAGTGTTGACGGCAGAGACCACAACGCCGTGCATGTTTTCGACGAACTCGTCGCCGGTTCCCCGTGCTGGTATCGCTGAGCGGGCAAACCGAGGCTTGCCCATATCGACGATCACCGAGCTTTTCTTAGCCGTGACTTCCCGAACTCCCGCCTTAGTCCTCACCTTGACGCTGCCGCGCTTGATGTACCCAGCGTCAACGGCGTACATGACGAGGCACCTGATGCCATTTCCGCACATTTCCGCTTCAGAACCGTCAGGTTGAAACAACCGCATGCCGAGATCAGCGCTGCTCGAGCGCGACAGAAAAAGAACCCCGTCAGCACCTATGCCAAATCGACGATCACACGCCTTCGAAGCGAAACTTGACTTGCTCTTAACAACAACGCCCTTACTTTCGTCAACGATAATGAAGTCGTTGCCGTTACCGTGCATCTTGACAAACGGTATCGTTCTCATGGTGGATCCTCAGAGCAAGCGGGGGGGAATACTCTGCCCCATCAAGAGATCACCGTACGACTCTCGCCTCCGTATGATTTCCGCCTCGCTCTCGTTCACCAAAACTTCGCTTGCACGCGGCCGGCCGTTATACTGAGAGCTCATGGCAAACCCGTACGCCCCTGTATCAAGGATCGCGATGAGGTCGCCCTTTTCAACTCGAGGAAGCCGCCGATCTCTCGCTAATATATCACCACTTTCGCAGATCGGACCAGCGATTGTGTACACGTGATCGGACGTTTTCTCGAGCTTGTTCGCAACGATCACCTCGTGCCACGAGTCATACAAGGTCGGGCGGAGCAGCAGGTTAAAGCCTGCGTCCACGCCCACAAAGGTACTGTGGGCTTCTTTGACGGTGTTTACCGCACAGAGCAGAATTGCGGCGTCTCCAACGACATATCTTCCCGGTTCAAGCACGAGCTTGGAGCAGATATCAAGCGCGCGAGAGCGCGCGTTAAAGATCGGAAGAACCGTATTCGCAAGGTCGATCGGCGTCGGCGCCGTCCCCGCGTACGGTATGCCCAATCCGCTGCCAACATCGATAAAATCGAGTTCGAGCTTAAGCTCGTTTTTCAGCGCCTCGACGAGATCCATCATCCGTGTCATCATCTCTGCGAACGGGCTGAGCTCGAGTATCTGCGAGCCGATGTGGCAGTGAATGCCTGCCGGACGGACGCCCTCAAGTGAGAGCGCCTCGACGTAGCACGCGAGCACCTGATGGTGGGGAATCCCAAATTTTGATTGCGCGAGGCCCGTAGCAATTTTGGGATGCGTCGCTGGTGATACGTCAGGGTTGACCCTAAATGCGATTTCGACCTCCTTGTTGGCTTCTGAGGCAATTCGGGCGAGCGCGCGGAGTTCATCTAGCGAATCGACAGAAACCCGGACGTCGGCTTCACACGCCATGCGAAGGTCGGCATCCGTTTTTGAGTTCCCGTTAAAGAGGATACGCTCGGGGGGAATCCCCGCGAGGAGGGCGGCGTAAAGCTCACCATCGGAGAATACGTCGGCGCCTGCACCCTCTTGTGCGAGCATGCGCAGCACAGCGATGTGGCCGTTTGCCTTTGCGGCATAGTAAACGTTCGCGTCGGGAAACGCGGCAGCAAAGCGTCTGTAGTTGCTTCGAATGCGTCCCTCATCGATGACGTAAAGCGGCGTGCCGTGCTGCCGCGCAAGATCAACGACGTCAGCGCCGGCAATCGTGAGATGCCCGTTCTTGACGCCAAGATGGTCGCGCGTGCCGAAATCCATTTCAGACAACCTCCTCAAGCCGCATCACCGCTTCCTCGATGGTGCTGACAGGCACCGTCAACGCAAACCTGACGTAGCCCTCCCCGTGCTCCCCGAAGCCAATGCCCGGCGTGGCCACAATTCCCGCGTCCAATAGCTTCAGTGAGAACTCTAGAGAGGGGCTTCCGTCGGGGACGGGGGCCCAGACGTAAAACGTTGCCTTTGGCTTCTCTACGGACCAGCCGATGTCCCTCAGACCGTCAACCAAGGCGTCCCTCCGCCCCACATAGATTTTTCTGAGCGCGTCAACCGTGTCCTGCGGTCCCGTCATGGCAGCAATCCCGGCCTCCTGTACCGCTTGGAACGCGCCTGAGTCGAGGTTCGACTTAACCTTTTTGAGGCCCGCAATGACGTCAGCATTTCCCACCGCAAACCCCATTCGCCAGCCCGTCATATTGTACGTTTTAGAGAGGCTGTTGATTTCGATTCCTACGTCCATCGCGCCGGGAACGGAAAGAAACGAAGGGGCCGCGTAACCATCAAACGTCAGCTCCAAATAAGC
>JBAULJ010000145.1:0-2715 GCA_049578125.1 Halobacteriota archaeon | reverse complement strand
GTGTGGGGGGGTGTAACCAGTGGGGCCACCGAGATTTGAACTCGGGTCTGAGGACCCCCAGTCCCCAAGGATAACCAGGCTACCCTATGGCCCCCCTTCATATTGAGTATGCTGTAACCCTATATTACTTCTATTCACTGCGACGCATTATCGCTTAGCTTTCTGTAACTGCAACGGCTCTGTTTTTCACCAAGCTCTCGGGGCTTGTCAGGCTCTGTCGGGCTCGGCTTTAATATACATTCGAGGTGCAAAAGAAGCAAACGCATGAAATACGTTAGTTAACTATAGCTTGATATTTTGCACTGGCGTACTCAGCAAAAATTCGCCCTGCTCGATCTTCTTTTTGAGCTCTCGCGTCAGTTTGTCTGCATTGTATCGATCTGATTGTCTCAGCGTGACTGGAATTTGTTGCCCATTTAGATCGATAGCACCTAGATTCCCTTTGAGAGCGCCATACGGACAAGAGGATAAGCAAGCACCGCACCGCACGCATTCTTTACGATCAATTCCTCTATTCTCTTTGAATGCCGCGGTTGGACAATTCTTCACGACTTGACATTCTTCGCAACTAGCGCACTCTTTCTTTGAGTAACTTATCCGCCCATATTCTCTCTGCCAGACGTCGCTGTATCGCGCATAACCAAGCGACTTGCGCCCATTCACATCAACGATTGGTAGGGGGATCTGATCATCTGTCCGGCTTGCGTGCTCAAGTATAGATGTATTAAGAATCGGAATAGGGATTGCCCATGAACAGAACACGTCGGGACCTGCGGACGTATTAAAGCCACCAACATATTTAGGGTTCATACCCTTTAGTGGTGCATATCCTGAAAGGTTCGGCTTCTGAGCAGAGCTACGTGTTCCTGTCCCCGTCACGAAGCCTACAGCACCATTGAACAGGGCTTTCGTGCCAACTCCGATAGTTTCGAGCTGAGGGTCTTTCTCCAACGGATTTAGCTCTCCACATCCACAGAAGCTTGCTTCTTTGTATGGCCCTTCGAGACACGTAACAGAAAAAATGGACTTGATGCAACTGTCGTCAGGGTTAACAAATGCATTGTAGTTCTTAAAAACGTTTCGAGTAGCTGAGAGCCTCGCAAATTGCATAGCTTGAAGGTTAGTTTGTCCCTTCATGAGCAGCCCCGTCGTTGTTAGCACTTCAAAGTCGATATCGTTCCCTTTCACAATATCGCGAAAAAGATGGCCCCCTCCATATTTGGTGTCGCTCCGGCTAACCGCAGTCCCGTAGACGATCAAATCAAGCAATCCAAGCCTTTCGTTAGGACACGGACCAACGAAAGCGGGGACATCATTGAGCCACGCCATTTGGGCCGTCTCGAAGACATTTGGAGCCGTGGCGCGAAAGGATAGAGTGGCATAGGTTCCGCTCATGATGCCCTTCGTGCCACAGGTAACAACGTCTACTTCGTTGACGTCTTCGTGAGCCCGTACCATATTGCAAAACTCTAAGGCAGTACAAACTGTGACTTCTCCGGCTGTTATCTTGGCGTTAATCTCTTCTATGCTTCTTATGGGCACGTTTGATTTTGGCATCAAATTTTATGGCATCGGCTTAAGGGATTGCGAGCTCCTCTTCCATCTCTCCAGTTTCTTTGATCTTGTCATCAAACTGCATAAGACGCTTGTGCAAGCCCACAAAGTGCGGGATGTAAACGCGGTAAATCTTTAGTCGCGCGGGATCAATCCCACGCTGTACAACTTGCTTGCTCAAATCGTTGAGCCGCGTTTCGACACTTTCGAAGTTTTCACCGCAACTCTCGGCTTCGAACCCTTGACCGATAAAAACGCCATCAGCACCCAATTGGAATGCCAGTTCGATGTGCTGGGGTGCAAGTCGCAACACCGAGGGCACACTGATGATCCGAATTGAAGGGGGGTAGCGGAGCCTTGAGGCGCCAATGTTGTCAGCTGCTGCGTAGCCAATTTTTGAGTCCAAGAATGCTATATTCCTGATTTCCTGCTTGCTTTTCCCCGCAAGCACCCCGCGTATGGAAGCTTCAAGTTGGGCTTCAGTACTCCCGTGTAAATCAAGGGCTTCAGTAGGGCAAACGTGTACGCACGCGCCGCCACCGGTGCAAAGCATCGGATCGACCGTTGCTCTACGATCCACCATCCTTATCGCGTTATTCTTGCACTGTCGCACGCACATACCACAACCATTGCAACTGTCCTTAACGAAGGCCGAAAGCGGTTCTATTGATACGTATTCCTGGCCAACGAGTGAAAGCGTCTCGAGAGCAGCTGCATCTGCTTGTAACACGCTATATGTGATATCTTTCGGACCTTGAGCGGTTCCGCATACGTATATTCCCTTGGTATTTGTGCTTGCGCCCTCAAGTTTTGGGTGTTTTTCCTTGACGAATAGGTCATCGCTCAGCTCGATGCCGAGTGTCCGTCCAACCTCAACGGTTCCACGTGATGGCTTGATGCCGGTCGAAAGGACCACCATGTCCGCATCGAGTTCGAGGCACTGAGCGCGCAACGTGTCTTCTGCGCATACATATAATCTACCTCCCCTCTGTTTTACCTCACTCGCTCGTCCGCGGATGAATTTCACACCTTTCTCTTGAACGTGCCTGTAGTAGTTCTCATAGATTCCCGGCGCTCGTATGTCTGTGTACAGCACGGTTATTTCGGTTTCCGGGAAGTAATCAGTGATGTAGTTGGCGTGCTTCAGTGCGACCATGCAAC
>JBAULJ010000144.1:0-1820 GCA_049578125.1 Halobacteriota archaeon | reverse complement strand
GAGAAGGCCTGTATGTCTGCGTCAATTTTCCGTTGTTTCTTCCAATCCGCGACGCCTTGTTCAACTCGTTCGAGCTCTTCGTCACTGATATACTGCCACTTTCCACGGCATTTTGAGGACACGAAATAGTTATAAGGCCCGTGCAACTGGCCTTTCCTGCATCGGCAGTTTTGCTTTCCGCAGCGAATTAATCGCCGTCGCAGCGAACCGCACAGTGGTTGTAGCTGGGCTCTTTCGCTTTTCAAGGTCCCGATCTGGTCAACGATCTCGTTGCTCTCATCGAGAAGTCTCTTAGCGTCACGCAGTATTTCTTCAACGTTTTTCTTCATGTTATCGGAAATCTCGTTAGTGCAGACGGTAATTCTCTACTGAGTCTACTGAGTTCAGCGCTCTTGATTCGCTATAACCTGTTAACATTTGTATATTAGCTTTTCATGCTTATACGTCTTCTTAACCTGTCTTGACGGGAACCAATTTTTTTTCAGGGTAAGATTTATATCGTCTCGAGGAAAGACAGCTATAGTCGGCTCAGCTGAGAATCAAGCGAAGCAGAAAATGATCTCGAGAAGGAATCCAGCATAGATCTGGTCAAATAATCAGGTGCGAGAGTAATAACAATCCAAGCTGCGAAGCGATGGTGAAACAGCAAAAAAAGCAACTTATGGGGCTATGTCCAGAAAAAACAACCCACACGTAGTTCGCTTCTTTCGCGATAATTGCATTATTGAAACTGATGCGGAAGCGCTACATAAGGAGCTCTGGCAAAGGTACTGCGACTGGACGCACCTCAAGGGTATGCACCATACTCTGTGCTTGCAGAGCTTTTATCAGCACTGCAAAAAAGCCGGCTTTAAGCCTGTAAGCGACAGACAGCGCGTAGTGAAGTGGAAAGGCGTCATGCTCAGGCCGTTATCACTCGACGATCATAAGCTTGCACGCCTGTCGAGCGATCGTTCTCGCAATTCCGCCCGCTTGCTGCAAGGGAGAACACATATAGAACAAGTTGCATATAGCCTTTGATCGCACAAACCGAAGGAGAGTGAAGGCGTGGCTAAAGTCCTTTTAAACGTTTTTGTAGACTATGAAACCCTTGGAAGGACGGTCAACATCCTTGCTGAACAAGGCGTAACAGGTTTTTACTGCATTGAGTACTGGGGCGTATCGCCTCAGAACTGGACCGGCTTTGTCATAAAAGAGGAACCTGAAATGGCCATTGAGGCGATACGAGACCATACTGAGAGGGCTATACAGGTTAATATGGTTGTAGACGATGCCCGGGTCGAGACCATTAAGCGCGCGTTCGCTACTGGGCTTGCAGGGAAGCGCTACACGATTCTTAGACTTCCCGTAGATTCGATTCACGTCGCGTCGCCGTGAGAGACAGCCGCGCGCAGCCAGAGGAGATGGCGCTGAAAAACAGTGCTCCAATTTAGGCAGGCTGAGATTTCGGTGATTCATAGACGCAGCTGACTCGAAAGCGCCCCAGTGATTAACGTGTCTTTCCGTAAGATCGCTTGAGAAAGAGGGTCAAAATCGCTATCGCTGCCAGTGTGCCCCCAACTTCGAACCCGGGAGTCTTCGACGCGTTGTTTGCTTGTTCTGTGCTGCTCGTAATAGTGTTTGTGGACACGTTCGCCTTTGCAGAAGGTGATGGAGTCGCAGTGGCGATGCTTATCGAACCGTAATGATCAACTGGTTGCACGAGCGGATGCGAGTCACCGAAAGAAGTCGCAACGTCACTAATCCCATCGCCGTTTTTGTCATCGCCCTTGTAGTCGGAATAATAGTTGCCCATATACCCGGTTTGCGCACTGCCATTG
>JBAULJ010000143.1:0-2111 GCA_049578125.1 Halobacteriota archaeon | reverse complement strand
AACTTTCTGCAACAGTGAAGGGCTTTTTAGGCCCCATTTTTGAGGACGTACTGTGAGGAGGATAGTGATGGAAGAAGACAAGATTAAGAGCGTCGTGCGTGACGCGTATGCAAAGGTCGCAATTAAGAGCGTCGTGCGTGACGCGTATGCAAAGGTCGCAAAGCGTGAGAGCGAGAGCCTCAAGGTCATCCCGGTGAGCAGGTGTTGCGGGAGCAGTGACAGCGATCTCGCGCACGGCATTAGCCGGGCAGTGGGGTATAACGAAGACGAGCTTACGTCAGTCCCGGAAGGGGCAAACCTCGGTCTCGGCTGTGGCAACCCCACCGCGTTGGCCGGGTTACACGAAGGCGAGACGGTGCTCGACCTTGGATCGGGCGCGGGGTTCGATTGTTTTCTCGCCGCCAATATCGTCGGCGTGGACGGAATGGTAATAGGCGTTGATATGACTCCTGAAATGGTCGACAAGGCCCGGTCTAATGCGCGTAAGGGTGGCTATGAAAACGTCGATTTTAGGCTCGGAGAGCTAGAGCACCTGCCCGTTGCGGACAGTTTAGTCGACGTCGTCCTCTCTAATTGCGTGATCAATCTGACGCCCGATAAGGCGGCGGTTTTCAAAGAAGCGTTCCGCGTGCTGAAGCCAGGAGGGCGGTTTGCCGTCTCTGACATCGTTCTGCTTAAGGAGCTCCCCGATGCGGTGAAGCAATCGGCCGCGGCCTACGTGGGCTGCCTATCTGGGGCAATCATGAAAGACGCTTACATAGAAACCATCCGCGCTGCCGGGTTTGAAGGTGTGCGAATCGTGGAGGAGACCGCTTTCCCGCTTGACTGCATGGCGAACGATCCGACCGCACAAGCGATCGGAAGCAGCCTCAACCTGACTTCTGAAGAGTTGGACAATCTTGCCGACGCTGTGAGAAGCATAAAAGTTGTAGGGAAAAAACCTTGACGGCCCCGAATCGTGTTCGCTCACTCGCGAGAGCGTTCTAAGGTGCAGCTGCTGTCTTGGCGTGTCTTTAACAAGCCTCGCTTCCACGGATCCAAATCGCAGTCCTTGGGCGTTCGCCTACATATCGCGCCCACAATGGCGTTAACGTCACACATTCAACGTCAAATCATTGTACTCGGCATCTAGTTTGAAGAAGTAGCGTAAAACAATTCAGGTATCCTGTTTTTCGCACAAAGCAACTACGCGTTTGTATTTTATTGATTATTGCATCGCCTTGACATGGCGGAGATCGCCGGTCCGAATCCGGCCGATCCCATCGTTCTTTTTGAAATCGGCCATTATAAAGCCGTCCATTGAGACACTCCCGACATTGGTCAAACCAAAAACTGGTATGTAGATTTTAGCGTTCAACCAAACAAACGTGGGTGGGCAGCTTTAGATATCCTTGCATATGCAGTCTGTGAATATCATGCTACAACTGAATCTGACGTGAGAATTGACATTTGGGCTGACGTAGAACCGAAGGCTTCTCTTGGTGTTGGATTCGTCCGCTTCAATATGGAAGGTTCCGACAAGAACGATCTCGAAATTTTGCCGGATTTGCTCAGGATGGCTACAAGAGCATATTATAAGTAAACTCATGCTTCAGATTAGCTTGTCATACTAAGATAAATTAGGAATTACGTAAGCTATCCTACTTTTTTTGTAATCTTACCGTGCGTTAGCACATTAAGATACAATTCACTGAAAATTGAAGCGTCAAGGTTAGGAATTTGGCTTAGCCCCCCGAGCATACGCCATTTGCCTTACACAAATCGATTGTTTGACCTCATCCGAATAAAGTTAGAACTCTTAAAAAAACGGCAAAAATAGCTTGTGATCGCCTCAGCGAGGCGGAGGTCGTCTATATCAGGCGAAGGTCGTACTTCGATCCTAGCCGAGCCTCAGTTTTCGTTTTTGTAAATCTATCGCCTGCGAAACGATACGATCTGCAATATTCACGATTTTTTTGTGATGTAATTACTAGGCGGTTAAGCATTCTGCAGGCAGATGTGACTTCTCTAGATTGCGATTGAAAACGAACCGCCGCTACACGACTTCGCGGTCTCAAGGGGCTCATTATTGGAGTGCAGTTTAAGCGGGGACGACACAGTCACTTTCACCC
>JBAULJ010000142.1:0-1508 GCA_049578125.1 Halobacteriota archaeon | reverse complement strand
ACATTAGCATCAAAACTCGGAGTATGTAATGCAGAGCATCTAAAAAGAAGCCCTAGAATCAAAGGAAATCGAAAAAAGAAATAATGAGCTGTGAGGTGAGGGGGGGGTAAACGGGACTGTTATTTTCAAGAGCTACAGCGGTGCTAAAAAAATGACTACTTAGTGAGTGAATTTCCTTTTTTTATCAGCCACGGTTTCAGAAGCCTTTCAGCAAGAAACTTCTTTGCTTCGTCTAGCTTCATGGGAATATAATTGTCTTTTGGAATTGCGTGAAGCTCTTCACCTTCCATATGAGGATGACTTAAAGAACGCGTGAAGGCGCTTAACTCCTTTTTTGTCACCCAACCGTTGTTCTTGTATAGCGCCTCTTCGTTTCCCTCGTCATCGCGGATAATCTCATAAACTAACCTTAGAGTCCGTGGCGTTGTCTTATCTGCGAAACAATCTAATGCTTTGAATATAACGGGATTATTAATCCAAACATCGCACCGATTTAGGTAGTCATCATGCCAATCCGCTTGATGCTCTTGCTGCTCTTGAGGCACAATATTACCATTTTCATCCCGAACTATGGCCGTACCGCCACATACCTCGAAGGTTCCTCCATTTATCACGTCTAGAAAAACGGTAACATTAGCCTTATCTCCTAAATTCTCTCGGATGCTACTAATAACATCTTTATCGTCACTAGCTTTCCTTCTTTGGAAATCGGCATCTGAATTTATCTTGGCAATCGCAGCCATCATTTTTACGAGCTTTCGTGCTGATTCGGCGACTTCATCACGGTCTGTTAGCTTCTCAAATCGCTCAGCAGTCAGGCAGTAGCTGCCATCTTCTGCTCTTGTGAGATTACAAGCGGGAGAATTAAAAAGGTTGAGCCAGTCTTTTAGCTCAGTATCGCTGAACGTGTCTTTTAATTTTAACGTTATCTCCCAGCGAGTCATTTCAAACTGCCATTTTCACCCTCGGCCTGTACCAATGAGGGGTCTTATACTTCGGGCAAGCTAACCTGCTACTAAACAAAGAGGCAACCACGAGCAATAGAACAATTATCGCAGTTATCGGTTTCATTTGCAGACTAAATCCCGTTGTTTAAAAGTTCACTGTCAGTGAGCCTGCGAACAATCCCTCGTCATAGACAATCTTCATTGGAGTATTTCCGGCGGGCATCTCGAAAATGATAACTCCTGCCGTCTTTTCTCCTGGGTTTGACTTGTTTATTGATTGTAGGTTGTTTGGTGCCCCGAAACTCGCAGTTGCAGCCTGATGTCCTATGTTCTTATTGTCGAACAACGTAAACTGGAACTGGTTTCCCATCAGGGCGTTCTTCGCGTTCTTATTTGTCAACTCAACATAGATTGAAACATATTTATTCCCGGCAGATGGCTGCAGAAATTGGTTTGACTCTGTGTATGTCCCCTGATTCCTAGCCGTCAAGCTGAAATCATCATCGCTTGTTGTGCCTTGCCCGCTTGGTGTAGCTGTTGGCGTTTTTGTTGCTGTTGGCG
>JBAULJ010000141.1:0-4363 GCA_049578125.1 Halobacteriota archaeon | reverse complement strand
GTAAAAATGTATTTGTGGGCGGAAGTGCACGCCGCATCCCACCGTTCGAGGGTCAAAGCGCGGGCCAATTTCCCGGCACGAGCTAACGTCTGATTGCCCCTTGAGGACGTACCTTGTTAACTGTGCTTCTGTGAAGCTCTTAAACTCGCAGAGTTTCAGTGGCAAGAAGCCGAAAGAAGCCCTAACAGAACTCTAACGTTTATATAATCTGAAGCGACATAAGCAATTACATACCGAGAAATCGGAGGTTTCCAAAAAGGCATGAGCTCTGGAATGTGTACCGTTTGCGGACTCCCTAGCGAGTTATGCATCTGTGAAGAAGTAGCTAAGGAACAACAACGAATAACAGTAAAAGTGAACAAAAGGCGCTACGGAAAGGAGGTCACCGTAATCGAGGGAATCGACCCCCACGAAATAGACCTCGAAGAGCTTTCGAGCTACCTCAAAGCAAGACTTGCGTGTGGAGGGACTGTGAAAGACGGTCTCATTGAATTGCAGGGGAATCACAAAGGCAGAGTAAAAGAAGTTCTTGCTGGCAAAGGATTCTCTGCTGCGCAGATCAAAGCGTAAGCTCGGCTGCGCTCATTAAAGCACTAGTATGGAACCCGGCTGTATGTAAGCGAAAAACGGCGGCTCGCGCCTCCAGCGCTCACTAATACTGTTTTGCAGGTGCTGGTTTTACTGATTCGTGTCTGTCTCCGAGTGCTTCGAAGCGATCGGATCTAACGCCAATGTCACTCGCTGTATACGCTGCACATTCAGTGTTTCGTTACAAGTGTTGCGCTAAGTACGACAGTTTTGCTGCAACGACAGACCGAGGATCTTAGCACGGCGATCCGCGCCTAATGCACGAGAATTTGCCTTTTGCAGCTCGATGTTTTCTAACAAAAGCAATCATAGTCTAACACATACTGCTGGCTCGTTTTTTGCATAGCTAAATATTTCTAACATGGCTCAAGTTTATACCTGATATACGACTCGGCGATGAGGCCGTTCTGAGCGAATTTCTCGGCGGCGCCTGTTTACAGGAGATAAGACTTTGAACGTTGACTATCGAGACCACCAAACGGCACGTACGCTCTCCAAAAAAATCGGTGAGGTAGTTCGCAAACACGGCAAAGAGATCAAAATAATGCACGTTTGCGGCACGCACGAGGCATCGATCACCCGTTTTGGCGTACGATCCCTTTTGCCTGACAACTTGAAAGTCGTAATGGGCCCTGGCTGCCCTGTGTGCATCACCCCCCAAGGCGAAATCGACGCGGCCATAAAAATGGCCAAGGACGGAATAACGGTTGCGACGTACGGAGATCTGATGCGAGTGCCTGGGACCGAAGGTTCGCTTGCAGATTCCGGTGGCGACGTACACATCGTCGGCAGCGTTACGCACGCGGTAGAGCTCGCAAAAAAGACGAGCAGTGACGTGGTCTTTGTCGCTGTAGGCTTCGAAACCACGGCGCCCACGACGTCAGTGGCGCTCTTGCAGATGTTGCCGAGCAATTTCTCAATAATGTGTTCCCATCGACTCATTCCTCCAGCGCTACGCTGGCTGTTAGAGCGCGTGAGCGAGTCCGGGGCCCAAATAGATGGCTTCTTGCTTCCAGGGCACGTCTGCACTATTATCGGCTTGCGCCCGTTCGAAGAATTCCCTGTCCCTCAAGTCGTTGCAGGATTTGAGCCCAATGACGTGCTCTACGGGCTCTACCTTATTGCTAAGCAGATTGTAAATGGCGAGCATAAAGTCGAAAACGCCTATCCTCGCGTCGTGCACTACGAGGGAAACGTCAAAGCGCAAGCGCTTATGCGACGCACGTTCGACGTAGTCGATCTCGAATGGCGCGGTTTTCCCGTTATCCCTCAGTCAGGCTACGCGATAAAGAACGCGTTTGAGTCTTACGACGCTCAGCTTCGCTACTCTCTCGATTTTGCGAGCAGAGAAGTGAAAACCGGGTGCATCTGTAATCTTGTTTTGCAGGGCCTCAGAGTGCCGACGGATTGCAAGCTCTTTGCGAAGGTCTGCGTACCCCACAAAGCGGTGGGGCCGTGCATGGTTTCTGGAGAGGGCGCTTGCAACATTTGGTACAAAAACCGCTGAGCACCCGCTATGCAACGAGCGGACTGCCGGTCTATTCGAACCACTCGCCAGGCAAGCGTTCGTAGCCTATAAGGAGTTTTATGGCACAAGAAAGAATCATTCTGATAACGAACGACGATGGTATCCGGTCCTATGGCTTACTCGCGGTAGCCAACGCGCTCAAAGATCTTGGCAGACTCGTTATTGTCGCGCCTTCAGTCCAAAAAAGTGGCGTAGGCAGATCACTGTCGCTTTTCGAGCCAATACGGGTTTCAGGCGCTAGAGTTGAGGGACACGAGGCGTATGCGGTCGCCGGAACCCCTACGGACGCGGTGCTGATTGCTGAATACGCAATACTGAAACGAAAACCGGATTTGCTGGTATCAGGCATCAATGTCGGCGAGAACCTCAGCACAGAGTCTGTTATGACCTCTGGAACCGTAGGTGCTGCGCTTACGGGAGCAAGCCAGGACATTCCGGCCTTGGCTCTCTCATTGCAGGCGCATCGTGCCCACGTCTTTGAGTCACGCACGGAAGTGGATTTTGGCTTAGCAGCCGACGTTGCCAGGACGCTAGCCTCGCACATCCTTGAAAGTGGGATGCCGGAGAAGGTGGATGTGCTGAACGTTAACGTTCCGATGGATGTGAGTGACCCGCGATATAAAGTGACGAGGCTCCAAAGAAACGTTTTCGACATCAGGCTCATAGAACGACTCGACCCGCGCGGAAACGCGTATTTTTGGATCGGGAGCGACTTAAAGAAGAGCCAGCAGCCCGACAGCGATGTCTATGCGCTCAACAACGGATTTGTCTCGGTAACTCCTCTCACGCTGGACAGCACAGCGATAGTTGAAGAAGGCACGCTTCGAAAGTGGCTCGAGGCTCTTGACGCAGCTGGCGTTAGGTGACTTGCGCAGTCAACTCAATGAGCTTGAAACCGCCGACTTCGAGTCCGACGGTAAAACCACGAATGTTGCTGTTCTCTCGTACTGCTTGATCGTACCAGTCGTCGATCTCGCTGTGGAACACCCTTATTCTATAGCGACCGGGCTTGACGTAGGTTTCGGTGATCTCGCTCACGCTGAAGGTGAACGAAGTCGAACTAGCGGCCATATTGCCGACACAGATGATGACGTGGGTCGGTGTTGCGAGCGCGACGAGGTGAATTTCTTCAAGCCCCTCGTGAATAAACGCCGTAACGTCATCGTCGAGTTCAACGCGAGCGTTTTTCAAACTTGTGCTAAACGGATAGTTTGAGAATATGTTTAAGCGCCCTTTGACCCAGCAGGCAAAGTAGGTAACTGCGCTCCCGTGGTACGGCATATTTGAGAGGCTCACCCATTTCCATCTGAGTGGAATGTTGGGATTGATGTGTAGCCCGCGGTATAGCCCAACGCCACACACCCCTTCCACGGCGGTCCACAAGTATTTCGGCGGAAACCACGGCGAGAGCTTCATGCCGTTGTTAACGAGTGACTCTCCGTGATACCACTCCGAGAACTGTCCGGGAACGGTGTTCTGGTTCGTCGGATCTAGCTCGTACTGGCGAAACGTTCCGCGCATTATGTTTACCATTACATCTGGCTGATGTGTCGAGCACGAATAGGCGAACATGAATGCAACGTCAGGCCACACCCCGCCAGTCAAACCCCATCCTCTTTCGGGATGGTAGTTCAGAGCCGTCCGCGGCACTGTCCGCAGGCCTGCCGTCGTCAAGAAATCAGGACGATTAAGCCGATCAATGATGAGGTGCGATGTCGCGGGTGTGGCTACGTTAAAAATCACCGGAAATATCAGATCGCACGTGACGTCAGGGTGTTCATTGCCGCTGACATCGACGTTAAGATAGTACAAACCGCTCTTGGGGTTTATCAAGTGCTTGTTGATCGCGTTCTTGAGCTTCTTAGCTTCCGCTCGAAAATAAGCCGCTCTCTCATCGCTTCCCATCAAGTCGGCCAACAGCGCAGTCGCTCGCAAAGCTGCGAAGCATTCGGCATTGACTTCGGTAACAGCGCCGTTGACGGCGTAGTTTGGAATGATGTTCCGCCAGCCACATATGCCATAAACGCCTGCCCCATTCGATCGGCAAAATATGAGTCCGCGTTCGTCTTTTTGAGAAATAATATAATCTGCAGCTTTTTCGACAGAAGGGTACATTTCTTCGAGAAACGCACGATCATCGGTTATCTGGAACGTATGAACGACGGCAAGGATGTAGAGCGGCGTATCGTCGTTAACGTTAAGTTGGTAGTCGTCCACGTCCCCCGTCACGCCGTTATAGTATTCGGC
>JBAULJ010000140.1:0-2994 GCA_049578125.1 Halobacteriota archaeon | reverse complement strand
AGCTAGAGCTTCGTGACCCAGACTACATGCTTAGTGTGGGATCGGGCACAGACGCTGAACAAATAGGTAAGATACTCGTTGGCGTCGAGAGTGCCTTGACCAACGAGCAGCCGGACGTCGTGTTGGTAGAAGGAGATACAAATTCTGTTTTTGCAGGCGCATTTGCTGCAACGAAGATTCATGTCGAAGTGGGACACGTGGAAGCTGGCTTGAGAAGCTTTGATAGGTTCATGCCGGAAGAAATTAACCGCGTCCTCACTGACCACGTCTCAGATTTCTTGTTTGCTCCGACTGCGAAAGCAGAGGAGAATCTTTTAGCCGAAGGAATCTCTGCAAACAAGATATCCATCACAGGCAACACAATCGTTGACGCCGTTCACCAAAACCTTCAACTCGCACAAAAAAGAGTGAGCATTCTTAGTGAGCTCAATATTGAAAAAAACAACTATTTTCTGATAACTGCGCATCGACAAGAGAACGTTGACAACAAAGCGCGCCTGAGCGGTATATTGAAAGGACTGACAGAGCTGCATTATGAATTTGATGCGCCGATCATATTTCCAATGCATCCACGAACCAGGAAGCGTGTTGCCGAGTTCAATCTTGCTTTAGATGGCGTCACACCGATTTCCCCAATTGGATTTCTCGAGTTCCTGCTGCTTGAAGCAAATGCCGAGCTCGTCATCACCGATTCAGGCGGCGTGCAAGAAGAGGCGTGCATTCTAAGAGTGCCGTGCATTACTGTGAGGAACAACACGGAAAGGCCTGAGACTGTAGCCGTCCGTTCCAACTTAGTCGTCGGAACCGAGCCTGATCGGATCGTAACTGGAGCAAAAGCGATGCTGAACACGCCACGCAATTGGAGCAATCCATTTGGCGATGGCGACTCAGGCCAGCGCATTGTGTCTATTCTCACTGGTGCCTTCGAAGCTTGTGGCGTCGAAATTTAGCTCAACAAACCCCCACTTCTCTGCACCTGCTACAGCTCCGAATCTGCGCTCGTTCGTAGCACTCGCAACATATTGAAGCGCAGAATATCTTACTTTCAAGTTGTGGCTGGGCTTGATTTATCCGCCACTTCTCGGCAAACCGCTAGCAATTCGTCGCCGGCCTTCTCCCACGAAAACTTCTGCGCTTGTGCTATCCCTTTTTTACTCATCTCTTTTTTTAATTCGTCATCCTCGAGCACAGTGAGTATTGCCTGTGCGAGCGCTTCAACGTCATAGGGATCAACGAGAAGCGCTGCTTCTCCGACCACTTCGGGTAATGAGGAGACGTTCGAGGCAATAACAGGACACCCACACGCCATCGCTTCAAGTACGGGCAGTCCAAACCCTTCGTAGAGCGAAGGATAAACGAAGACGTCAGCTTGGGCGTAGAGAGACAGTACCTCAGAGTCAGGCACGTAACCCACAAAGGTGATTTTGACATTTTCGCGTCGCCTAGCAACGTCTTGGAGCATATGCTCCAGTTCAGGAATAGCCGTTCTCATGTAACCGGCTACGACCAACTCCAAAGGGCTTTGAGATCGCTCTTGGACGCGTTCAAACGCCTGTATCAGCCGGATATGGTTTTTCCGTGGAGAGATATCAGACACGATCAAGATCTTCTTGCTTCCAAAATCTACTCTAGGGGCCTTGGGAGTGACGAACGGGCCGTGGTGAATAACTACAACCCGGTCCGCCTGCAAACCCCAAAAACGCATCGCGTCCTTCTTCGTCGATTGCGAGACCGCGATATATCGTTCAGGGACGTCACTGAAGTGCTTTTGAAATGTGTTAAGGAGTTTTATCGTCCGCCTGCCTTGAGTTCCGTCCTCCGCAAAAATGTAAGGGATGAAATCGTGTACCACTTGAACCCATCTTGATCGGGGCAAAAAACCGTATTTGATAAGAAGAAGAAAAAAATACAGGGCCTCTAACGGGTCGAGCACATCCCAAGGCGGAGCTAGGAATAGGACCACATCACTTTCCTTATACAGCCTGATGAGTTTAACCATAGTCTGAGGCGTCAAGAAACGTGCTATCGTAAAAAGCGAGATTTTTTGACCCGCTAGAAGAGAAGGACTGATAAAATCCATGCCTCGGCGAGCTACGACCGAAACAGAGTCTACTTGATTTGCATCGGCTATTCTTCTGAGCAGTTCCTCGGCAACTCTCGGTATCCCATCTTTGAGTTCGGGAAAAGGCGCTATAACAGTTACTTTCATAAGCCAATAATGCCGTTACAATCTCGAACTAAAATCGCTTTTGAATATGGTGTGAGCGGTGCTGCGAATAGTTCCTGGTATTTGTGCCTCTTGCAAGAAATTGACGTTTGTTTCGGTCTTGATGCGAGGGGGTTGCCCCGCTTTGCCTGGATAACATGATAAACTCACGGTGAGCAGTCATCTGTTCGTCATATTACAAATAAATACAGCTTGCAGCGTTGTTACTGTCTGCTACAAAAAATCGCTTAATTGCATTTCCAGTCGCGAAAAATAGGTGATGGCATTGAAAATAGCACAAGTGTGCATCAGATATCTCGCTCCCGGCGGCGTGGAAACGCACATACAAAAGATTTCCGAGCGGTTAGTGCAACGTGGCCACGACGTCACTGTCTATACGACAAACCTCAAAACACAGGTGCCATGGCAATGCTTTCCAGACTATACCCCCGACAGTTACGTCAACGGCGTGCGAGTGCTTCGACTGCCTGTGAAACGATACCCGTTCCCTTATGCACCGTACCCGACAATCCCAGGCTTGATCAAGAGGATTTTCGAGACCGACGCCGATGTCGTCCACGCCCATTCGCACCGGTACTACCAGATTTTCGCCTGCGCGGCGGCAAAGCTAAAGCGCGGGCGCCGACGCGGGCAATACCAGATGCCACTCGTTGTCACACCTCACTTTCATCCACCCTCGAACCGGGAATCAGCGGCCTCGCGATTCCTGATGGGCGTCGATGACCTCTTTCTTTCGCGCCGAGTTTACAGAATGGTCGATGCGATAC
>JBAULJ010000139.1:0-3660 GCA_049578125.1 Halobacteriota archaeon | reverse complement strand
GCGTTGAGCCGGCAAGTGCAGCTTCTGTCGCAGGGCTAAGGAAGCTTGCTGCGCAAGGCATAATCGATCGGGATGAGATCGTCGTCTGCATTGCAACGGGTCATCTTCTCAAAGATCCAGAAGCCGTTATAAAAGCCTCACGTCCACCTATTGAAGTAGATGCGAATATCGATGCGCTTTATGACGTCCTCTCCCGGCATGAAAGCCCTTGATGGGCAAGTAAAAGCTCAAGCGACTCTTCAGCTAGCGAACGTCAAATTGTGGCTTGAAAGGAGTTAAACAACAAGTATGGCGTCGCTGCGTTGCCCGGTATTACGTTTGAATTTCGCCAGTCTTCTCCCGATAAGCCGGTTGATATCTTTCAAAGTTGTGATTTGCGAGGTCTTGAATTAGCTTGATTTGAGCTTCGCCCCCGGGCATCTTGAAAAGGTGAGCAAATCGTCTCTGTAGCTTGAGATACTCTTCAACGGGCTGATGGCGCTGCACCGCCATCACGTTGGTGAGCTCGCCGTCCACGATTTCATACATCATCCACAATCCAGTTTCTACCGCAAGTCGAGCGATTTCTATCGTTTTTGCGCTATCAAAGCCCCATCCAACGTTACATGGGGCATGAATCTGCAAATACGCCGGGCCGCTGACGGAAATACCTTTTTGCACTTTCTTCGTTAAGTCTCGCGGATAACCGACAGAACTTGTGGCGACGTAGGGAATGTCGTGGGCTGCTGCTATGGCCGGCATATTCTTTTTGGGTCGATCATTTCCGAACGATTTTTTGCCAAATGGACTAGTTGTTGTCGACGCGTTGAACGGGGTGGAGCCACTTCGTTGGTTTCCGGTATTCATGTATGCTTCGTTATCGTAGCAAATATAGCAGACTTCGTGGCCTCTTTCAAGCATTCCAGAAATAGCCTGCAGGCCTATATCTACGGTCCCTCCGTCACCGGCAATCACAACCACCTTACCCTCATCAGCTCTGCCTAGTGCTTTGAGCGCCACTTCAACCCCAGAGGCGACAGCCGCCGAGTTTTCAAAAAGGGAGTGGATCCACGGGACTTTCCAAGCCGATTGCGGATATTGTGAGGAGATGACCTCCATGCAACCGGTGGCGCTCACCACGATCACGTTTGCACCTGTTGCTCTGAGAATCGCTTGTATCGTGAGTGCCGGCCCACACCCGGCGCACGCCTTGTGGCCGGACGCAAACAAGTCTGCTGGTCGCTCGTCTTCTTTTGCTCGCATACCTAAACCTCTTGGAAATCCAGAATCTGCGTTCTTAAGTCGATAAACTTGCTCGTCGAAATCTGTTTATCCTCGCGAATGCAATCAAACATCTTGGTGAACATTCGCTTCGGGATGTCCCTGCCCCCGAGACCTGCGACGAAGCCGAATACCTTAGGAGCGCTATCGTTGCGATAAAGGGCCGATTTCATGTCGGTGAAAAGCGCTCCCTCGAACCCGAGCGATATATTTCTGTCTAAAATGCCGACGGCTTCTACGCCGGCCAAAGCGCTCCGTACCTC
Source organism: Halobacteriota archaeon (assembly GCA_049578125.1). Taxonomy (GTDB): domain Archaea; phylum Halobacteriota; class Bog-38; order Methanoflorentales; family Methanoflorentaceae; genus Methanoflorens. Next base: position 2,137 of record JBAULJ010000139.1, on the reverse strand, counting down.
GTCGGCCGGAAAAGGGCGGTACGAACGCAGTTTAATAGCGCCCGCTCGAACGCCGTTGTCTCTCAGATCGTCAACGGTGTCTTTCAAAGTACCGACTACGGATCCCATAGCCATCAACACGTACTCGGCATCATCACACCGGTACTCCTCGATTAGTCCGCCGTAATCCCTGCCAAAAACTTCGCCGAATTCGCTCGATATTTCGGCTATCACGGACTTAGCTGTTTCCAGCGCTCTGTGATTCTGATACCGGAATTCAGTGTAATAGTTGGGATCAGCAAACATGCCGAACGACTTTGGGTCACTAACGTTCAGGTAGTCTGCAGGTTCGTAAGGCGGTACAAAATCGTCGACAAGGTCCTGTTCGAGGAGTTCGATGGGTTCATAAGTGTGAGTCAGCGCGTAGCCGTCCATACAAACCATGATTGGAACTTGAATTCTGCTGTCTTCTGCAATTCTGTACGCTTGTATCGTCATGTCGCTTGCTTCCGTGTTATCTTCCACGTAGATTTGAATCCAGCCCGAATCGCGCTCTGAAATGGAGTCTTGATGGTCATTCCATATGTTGAGGGGCGCGGAGAGCGCTCTGTTCGCTACCGTCATGACAATCGGCAAGCGCATCCCTGCCGCGTTGAAGACCACTTCGTGCATCAGAGCTAGGCCTTGTGAGGTTGTTGCAGTGTATGTTCGCGCCCCGGTCGCACTCGCCCCGATGCACACTGACATTGCTGAATGTTCGGACTCTACTTTCACGTAGTGCGCGTCGAGATCCCCGTCAGCAATTAACTGAGAGATGTCTTCTACGATGTGCGTCTGTGGGGTTATGGGATAAGCTGCCACGACGTTTGGCCTCGCTGCTTTCACTGCAAGTCCAACCGCGTGAGATCCTTCCATTATCTCCAACATGGCTACTTTTCCTCCAGCTTCATCTTGATACCTTGAATCGGGCACTCGTTAGCGCAAATCCCGCACCCTTTGCAGTACGTCGGATCCAGTTCATACAGAATGTGGGCTTTCTTAACAGCGGCCTTCTTAATCTTGCCCGCTTTCTCAAGTTCTTCTGCTTTCTCTCCGGCCTCTTTGGCTTCGCGTCCACTTAACGTACGCTCGCGGATGGCAGCGTCGGGACAATTCTCCAGACATTTGCCGCAGCGGGTACATTGCTCCATGTCAAACTCAGGATAAAAAACCCGCCAATCGCCGGTTCTTGTAGCTTCTGATGTCCCAGGCTTTCCGATTACCCCTATCGGGAGTTTTTCAGATTTCTCGCGCGCCTCGCTCTTCTTTCGAGGTCTTGTCTTTTTGTACGGCTTCCGTTTGGTGGAAATCAAAAGCTGGTAGGCCTTTTCTGCTGCTTGCACGTTCACTTCTCCGATTTTCCCGGGGAATCGAGCAAGAACCGATTGCTTGATTGAGTCGATACTGATCTCGCCAGTGGCACCTGCAAACGCGCCCAGCAAGGTGGTGTTAACAATAGGCCGGCCGATAACGTCCAAGGCTATTCCCGTGGCGTCTATTGTCCTTACATCTATCCCTGCGTCGAGTCCAACTTCGTCAGCTGATTTTTCGGAGTTCACGATTACGATGCCATCAGGCTTCAGTCCAGCGGTAACATCAACTGCCGAAATTAGCGTCGCGTCTAGAACGATAACATAGTCAGGCTCATAGATTTGGCTTCTCAGACGAATTTTCTTATCACTTAGGCGCGTAAATGCCGTGACTGGCGCGCCGCGTCTCTCGACGCCAAAAAAAGGGAATGCTTGACTGAATTTTCCATCCTCGAAAGCTGCGACTGCGAGCAGTTCGGCGGCGGTAACAGAGCCCTGTCCGCCTCTGCCGTGTATGCGTACCTCTTTCACTTGGTGGCCTCCATTGTTCCTCTTTAGACGTTCTATCTGACTTAATCCTTTCGAACTCAATGCTTGGACATAAACGCTCTTTTGACTATTTCCAGGAATCCTAAAACGGTTGTCTCATCAGTTGGAGGTCCACTGCTTTGGAGGTTACGATTGACACGCCCCAGCCTTGCGGCCGCGCTCTGTGCTGTCAGAAGTCTACCGGGATACCCATAATATCGGTGGAGCCTTCCCACACGTCTTTGGCGATCGTGGCGCATCCCGTTGCAGCGCTCCAGGGT
>JBAULJ010000138.1:0-4188 GCA_049578125.1 Halobacteriota archaeon | reverse complement strand
TTGTCGAGTTGCTTTCGTCGACACAAGAAAGTACAAAAGGTCTTCGAGACGCTTTTTGAAGTTTCTGAGCTTGCTATTTCGTGATTCGGGCTACGCGTATTCAGTTAACCAATATTTGCACGGTTCTTCGTGCCTTTGTCCACACTTCTAAGACTAAGCGAGGGCATAACAAACACCCGCACTTGAAAAACCCCGCTTTGTACCATCATTCTTTCAGCAAACTCCCGTATATCTGCTGCGCTTCCGCGAACAACGTCGATCTCGAGACAATTCTTAGCATCTAAGTGAATGTGAATGGTCGACGTAATGATCCTTGCGTTTTCGTGTTGGATGTCGGTTAAAAGAGAAATAAGGCCCCGCTGCTCGTGATTATACACTAGCGTAATTGCGCCAATCTGCTCTCCTTCCGTCTGACTGAACGACTCATAATCTAGGAGATAGCCCCTGATTGCGTCTCTAATTGCCTCTGATCGTGAAGAGTAGCCCCTCTTGCTAATGACTTGATCAAATGCGGAAAGAAGTTGCGCGGGTATTGACACCCCTATTCTCATCAATTCGTCTTCCATCAAATATCCCTATATTTGGCGGAGTGAGCGACACTTATGGTGATTGTTGATCAGCCTAGAATGGCGCTGTCTATATAAATCATATCCGCATCGTTGCGCCGCAGGCCATAGCACTAGAAACTTGTTGTTTTCCACTAGACGATCAGCGTTTCGTCTTCTTGTCGATGCTAGCTGGTTCGCGATTGGCTCTTCCTCTTCGATGCCCATTATCACCTCATACGTGCTTAACAGATTCTTTCGTGGTCAGCTAATATTCTACTCTCACCGATTCGTAATTGGTGTTTTTGCGCCGTTCTCGTGAGTTCTATTGGGCTACGTGGCTTTGTGGTCGCGTTTGCGCAGCTAAGGTTAGGCTGAGTCATTGTCATAGTAGTAGCTGCCGCGCTGAAAGCGGCAAAGCTCCATAGGCTAAGTTAGGCATTTCAGCCGTTCGAGCTACTTATACATCTAAAAAAATATAAATTCTTGCGACGCCTAACTGTTTGTTGGTAATAGGAGCTCAGAACGTTTTGAGAGCCGATACGAGGTTTTTTAATTGGGCAGTACTTCGAATCTGATACAAGGTCCAGAGTTGATGCAAGCGCGAAAGACTATTATGCATATAATCAATTCACTGAGTCCTTCCAGCAGGCTGAAAGGCGTTCACATAGATGACATTGTAAGCTACAGTGAATCTCTCGGCATCTACCCAGAGAGTGTCATCGGCGTAATTCAACAACTAGCAAAAGAAGGATTGGTAGTAGAACCGTCAAAGAACCGTTTCTTGAACCGATTTCCTCCAATTATTATCCCTAAGAATGCGCTCGATTCAGACTCGCGAAGGTCACGAGGGCAGGCGCCTGATTCCCAGTACGGAGTTCACGGTGAGTTAGAAAAGATGACGTCTCTCCTTGAAAGAAGTCATATTCTAGTCACTCCAGAGCAGCTGCTTCGTATTGAACGTGAGTACCAAGATATTATGGGATCTGGCAACCCCGATTTTTTTTATGAAGGCTATCCAAGCGACGCTGAAATAGGAAAACGTGTTGGTATAGATAAGAGGAAGATTCAAGGTGCGCGGGTTTTGCTCGGGCTTTTGACGGAGCGTGACGTTAAGATCAACTTCGATCGCGACAACTTCTTGCGGTGGCTTTCGACCCCCAAGACGGCGAGAAAGAGCTCAAAGGATTTTGCCGAAGAACTCGGCGTGAGCTACTCAACCTTCAAGCGAAAACGAGCTCTGTGGGAGGCATATCTGTCTAAAAACTCAGCTGGCGGCAAGTAGTTCAAACAGCAATGTTGGTGACCTATGAAGTTCTTAGCTGATCGCATGCTAGGCAGTCTTTCTTCCTGGCTCAGGATTTTGGGGTACGATACTATAAGTGCGAATTCATTTGTCGGCATGTCAAATGCAGCGGAGGACACCTTCATGCTCGAGCTGTCAGGACTTGAGGGGCGGACGTTGCTGACTCGCGACGCACAGCTTCATATGCGAGCAAACATGAAGTACGGTATATCGACACTTCTTGTTGACGACGGAAATGTGCTCCATCAATTGAACCAAGTGCGAGAGCAATATCGCTTGGTATTCCCCGAACAACCCGAAGCTGTTCGATGCAGTATCTGCAATGGCGTGCTTCATTCAGCCTTGGTTTCGGAAGTCCTTCGATCGCGAGAGATCGCTAAGCTACGTACAAAGGGTGTCGATATTGAGAAATTCATTCAGAAGCACGCTGACTATCATAAATGCGACAGATGCGGAAAGATATTTTGGAAAGGGCAACACTGGCGCAACATACTTGAAACGACACGACACCACCTTCATTGCGGTGATCAGGTGCTGCGGTAAGCAGCTCGTATGCAGCCGTTGGATCGGCAAGACGAATGTTCTGTGATTTTTTGTCTGATTAGCGTCCTCAAGTCAAAGCTTCAGCTAACATGGGTCAGCAGTTTACGACTTTCCTTCACTGCTTCATAATCGTTTACTTCAATTATCGCTTTTTTTATCCCTCGAAGCTGGTCCCAATCGATCGTTCCCTCACCGATAGGAAGGTGCTGATCACGCTGACCATCGTTATCGCTCACATGGTGGTATGCTATTTGAAAATCGGCTTGCAAGAACTCTCTTACCGCGTTGTTCGTGTGTGCGTGTCCGACGTCAATAGTCGCTGACGTCCCGCACGTTTCGACGAAGAGCTTGTGTTGCGCCACATCGGTGCAGAAGTATTTCGAGTTACGCGGCATATTCTCAATGGCAGGCTCTATTCCAACTTCTTCGGCGTATTGTGCCCACTTTTCAAGGCCGTGCAGCGCTAAATCAAGTGATCTCATCGTTAGTCTTTCACTTATTCTCTTGACGTAACCTGGGTGTGTCGTTACCGTCGAAGCGTCTATCGAGGCTGCAAGATCCACCGTCTCGTTGAGTTGTTTAACGGTCTCTTCGCGGATTCCAATGTTTACACTTGCGGGATTGAGATCTACCGTAGGTGAATGAATCGTCAGCTCAACATTATATTGGGATAAGATTTCGAACTGGGCGATATTTTTTAGAGCGTAGCGCGGAAGGTAAGGGCCCTCACAAAGCACTTCGACCACATCAAAACCGTCTGCGTAAGCTCTTTGTACTATCTGGTCAAAAGAGATGTCAAACAAAGCAAGTGCAGTGAATCCCACCTTCATACAAAAAAATGGGCAGACAACCTTATAAACGTACTAGTTGTGTGCTCCCGCGTTTTAAGTTCGCCCAATTCCGAGGCGGGCAGCAAATATACCTTCCGTTAGCAATTCCGCAGACGCGCAAAAAATAATGACCTTTGACTAGCGCGCAGGATAATAATCTTCTACTCGCACGATGTCGTCGTAACCAAATGGCGTTGAAACGCTATGCATTAAAGAGTTTTCTGTGGCAACAATTTTGTGCAAAGCACCGCTCGGAATATGAATGGTATCGTTTCTTCCGAAGGCCTCTTTTTTATGCTCAAATTGCACATAACACGAGCCTTCAAGCATGTAAATTGATTCTTCCTTTTCTTTGTGATAATGATATGAAGTCGTATACCCTTCCTTTATATACATCTCCTTAGTGAGATAATTCTCCGTGCTGATGAGTACTTTTTCATACCCCCACGGTTTGTCAGTCCTGTTCGCGTATTCTTTCTTTATCTCTTCGAGATCTTTTGTTGTATCGATCGACATCCAAAACGTATTTTCCTTGTAGTATCCAAGTTGGTTAGTGTCAGCTAGAACGGGGAATACTGTTTTCTCGATTTCTCCCGTTTCAAAATTGCTGAACGGGACATCAGAGTCGAGGAGGTAGATTCCTCCGTTGATGTAATACTCGAGGAGCGGCTTCTCCTTAAAAGAGCGTATGTGGTCCTCTCCCAGTTCAACAATGCCGTAGGGGCTGCGCATTTTTGTGACAAACATCATAGCTTTGAAATCACTGGACCCGTACTTTTTCATCATCTTCTTGAGATTGATGTCGGAAACAACGTCTCCGTTGCGGATCAACACAGTCTCTTCATCGTTCAGCAAATCGATCCCGAGTTTTATTGCATTAAGGGTGCCTAATGGTTTGTCTTCTACGGAGTATTGAATTTTCATGCCACGATAGCTGTCACCGTAGCGTTCCTCGATCTTTTCA